>JALNXP010000046.1 GCA_023230285.1 Bacteroidales bacterium
TTGAGAGGTTGTGCATATTCATTCCGCTTGTCGCTTCTATATATTTAATCAAAGAATCGGTAATATATACAGCAGCCATATTACTCCAATGGGTGCCTGTTTTAGGAAACACCATAAAAGAATCGGCTTCTTTGGTCTTAAGGAACCAGTCGGTAAAATTAATGTGATTAACGCCGAGTTCACTGAATTTTTCCGTATAATAGTCATTAGCTCTGATGCCTACCGAATCAGGGTTTTTATCACTTTCTTGTAAATATTCAGGATATATGTGAGGTTTACCCGGCACCATCATTACTATCAGCTCCGTTTCATTTGCTTTTAAAGCTTCGCTAATTTGATAAATATAGCCTATTTGTCTATCAAACTCTTTCCGTAATGCAACAGTATCATCAAAATATTCTAAAGTGCCAAAATATTCATCAACGTACCACGGCTCATAAAGCCAATTGTCTTTTCCAACATATATTCTGTCGGTACAAGTTTTATCGAATAAATCCCACACCAATTGGTTATAGCATCGCAACACAGGCTCTCTAAAACCAAAATTCTGTGATATATATTTTTCTATATTAACTTGATACGACATATTTTTATAGTTAGCATAAGTGAGTTTGGGTTTAGACACTTTTTGAAACACGCCATTTAATGCTTTGAATTTAACTATTTTAGTCTGTTGTACGACCATCGGAGTCGATATAAACAGCATTGTAATGCAAAACATTATCACAAACAGTCGATTATTATTTAAACTTTTCATAATTAAAATCTAAAATAGATAAATGGGCTGAAGCCGGTAGCATTCAAGGCTCCCAAACAAATAAATAAAGCGACAAGTGAAACTATCCAAAAGATTAGATGTTCTTTTTTTGATAATTCTGCATAATACACTTTTTCTTGTAATCTCAAGCCCCATTTAGAAAGTGTAATAAACGAGAAGAAGGCAGCTACAATCATAATTACAATTACATGAGAGCTAATATTGATTGGAGCAAATTCAAAAGCAAACAGACGTTTTAGGAAGACCCACCCGAGGTCTATTTGTTCAATTCTAAAGAACACTCTGGCTAAGACGATGATAAAGAAAGTAAATATTACGGAAGGGATTTTACCCAATTTATTCATAACTTTCACTAAGAAGAGTTTATCCATAACGATAAAAGCTCCCTGTATAGCGCCGTATACTACAAAGTTCCACGAAGCTCCGTGCCATAATCCGGATAGTAAAAAGCACACCCAGAGGTTAAAATATTTTCTTCTTTGTGTTTTTACTCTACTGCCTCCGAGAGGGAAATACAGATAATTTTTGATAAACACACTCAGTGTCATATGCCAGCGTCTCCAAAATTCGGAAATGCTTGTTGAGACGTATGGGTTATCAAAATTTTCAGGAAACGTAAAGCCCATCATTCTACCTATTCCTATTGCCATATCGGAATATCCGGCGAAGTCGAAATACAGCTGGAATGTATAAGCGAGCAGTACTACCCATGCTGTACCTGTGTCAAGCGACCCAATAGCAGCAGCGGAGATAGGAAAATCTGTGAGACCTAAAACGCTGTCAACATATATACCAATAACATCGGCGATAAGAATTTTTTTGGATAGTCCTAATACGAATCTATAAAAGCCTCGCATTCTGTCTTCCATATAAGAGTTACGTTCTCTAATTTGGTCGGCGATGTCACAATATCTGATTATAGGACCGGCTATAAGCTGCGGGAACATCATGATATACAGCATATAGTATGTAACATTGTTCATCGGTTTGTTAACATGCCGGTAGGTATCTATAGTATATGTGATAGATTGGAATGAAAAGAATGATATACCTATAGGAAGAAGTACTTTCGTCCACGGCACTGAAGAATGTCCCAAAAAGCCGAGAATAGCGTTGAAGTTGTCTACAAAGAAGTTGGCATATTTAAAATACAGTAAAAGCCCTAAACTCATAGCTACGGATACAGTACAGAAGAAACGCCGCCAGAATTGTTTCTGCGCTTTATCCATAAACTTCACAAGATAAAAGTTCAATATAGTAAAGCCTGTAAGCAGATAAGCAAATTCAGGTGCGCCAAAAGCATAAAATATTATAGAAAATAACAGAAGGGTATAGTTGCGAAATTTATGAGGTGTAATAAAATATGCCAATAAGAATATCGGCAAAAAATACAATAAAAACACATTGCTACTAAATACCATTTTCTATTTTTTGATTAAAAAAAAATGCAAAGATATATCATTTTTTGTTATAACAACTATAGCATTTAAAGTTTTTTCAACTTACAATAAACCCATGAAAAAATGCTGACAATGTGATGAAAAAAAATAATTTTTCTTCTTGTACCGTTGTACCCGGAACAAGGGTCGAACTTGCACTCTCTAATGAGAACTAGTCCCTGAAACTAGCGCGTCTACCAATTCCGCCATCCGGGCTTCCGCAAGCTTTTGATAATTGTGCCCAGGACAAGAGTCGAACTTGCACGCTCCAACGAGCACCACCCCCTCAAAGTGGCGTGTCTACCAATTTCACCACCTGGGCAACTATCTTCTTCTTTTGCGGCTGCAAAGATAATTGTTTTTTTCGTTTCTACAAACGTTTTTTTCGATTTTTTTTAATCTACATCCGGATGAATAAAGCTATTGCTCTTTTTCTTGATAATATTATTGTTATTATCTACCACTGTATTAGACATACACGGCTTTTCGGAAGAAGCAACTTCATTCAACTCTACTTTTCTCCTTAAATATGCAGGCGTTTTTTCCATCTCATCAACATTCATACTCTGTACATTTTGCAACTTTTGTAACTTTTGCAACTTAGATATCCTGTCATCAGTATTATCAATTATGTTTTGTGCTAATTTTACGCTGTCATTTATGCTTTCCTTTTGTGTGATGATTTTATCTTCGGGCTCACTTGCCATTTGTGTAGTAGTACTTTGATGCTCGTATAGGCTGTATTTATTTTTAGATTGTGCGATTGGATTAACTGTTAATTCTTCTTGATATAATGGTTGTGCATTTGATGCCATTGCAACTGTCTGCTTTTCACTTGCAAAAACTTTTTTACTTATAAATGGATTTTTTTCTTGTTTTACATCTGCCGGTGACACACTCAGGCTGCCTTTTTGCTTTAATCCGGTTGCTATTACTGTTGCTGAAATACTTTCTCCTAACTCCTCATTATAGCCATAACCTAAAGTAATATCTACATCTTCGCCGGCAACATCTTGGATATGACAGCATATTTCATCAATTTCATCTTGCGAAATTTCATCTGTTCCTGAAGTTAAATACAGCAATATTTTGGAAGCACCCTTTATGCTGTTATCATTAAGCAACGGTGATTCTAGTGCCTGTGTAACTATTTCAGCCGCTCTGTTGACACCGGAAGACATTCCATACCCCATTATTGCCGTACCGCTATCTTTCATCACGGTCTTCACGTCTTCAAAGTCAACATTGATATACCCCGGCACTGTAATAATCTCAGCTATACTTTTTGCAGCGATAGTAAGAACCTCATCAGCAATAGCAAGTGCTTCGGAAAATTTCTGATTGCCATGCAATTCTCTTAATTTATCATTAGAAATCACAAGAAGTGCATCAACATATTTTTTCAATTCATTGATACCTGATTCTGCCTGCGATCTTCTCTTTTTACCTTCAAAATAAAAAGGTGTAGTAACAATACCTACTGTCAGTATGCCGAGGTCTTTAGCTATTTCGGCTATGATAGGTGCTGCGCCTGTTCCTGTACCTCCGCCCATGCCGGCTGTAATAAACAGCATCTTAGTATTGCAATCAAGCACACTTTTTATTTGCTCGCTATTGTCAAGTGCCGATTGTTTGCCGACTTCCGGATTTGAGCCGGCTCCAAGTCCGGTTCTGCCAAGCCGTATTTTTACCGGAATACCACTCTTGTCCAAAGCCTGATTATCTGTATTGCAGATTACGAAATCGACATCCCTGATGCCTTTTTTAAACATGTGATTTACGGCATTGCCGCCACCGCCGCCAACACCAATTACTTTTATGATTGATGATTTGTCTTTTGGCAAATTAAAATCTATAAACTCTTCCATGATATTTAAATTTTATATATTTTCAAATTATATTTATATTATCCTCTGTTATCACTCATTTTCATCATTAAATTGTGAAGAAAACCAATTCATCACTCCTCTGCCGAAACGTTCGAAAAAGGGAGTTTTACGTGGTTGCTCCGGATTTTCCGGCATCGGCTCTTCTACTGATGCTTCCTCAGAAACAGCCTCAGGCTTAACTTCATTTTTCTTTTGTTTAAGCTTTTGCTCCATGATGCCTTTTTTTACCAAACCTATCGCTGTAGAATAAATAGGATTATCTAATTCTTTGTCTGTATTTGGAGCAAGATATTCATTAGGATAACCGATACGGGTATCCAATCCTGTAACAAACTCTGTTAACTGCTTGATATGTTTCAGCAATGAGCCACCACCTGTAAGTACTATCCCTGCAATGAGCTTTTTCCCATACTCGGAATTAGCTATCTCTGTATCTACTTGCTCTAATATCTCCTCCATCCTTGCCTGAATTATAGACGATAAATTCTTGATAGATATTTCTTTATGTGGTCTGCCTCTCAAGCCCGGTATTGACACTATCTCATCTTCACCGGCATTTGATAAAACCGAGCCGAACTTAACCTTAAGGTCTTCTGCATATTTCTTTATTATTGTGCAACCCTCTTTTATATCTTCCGTAATTATCTCCCCTCCGAAAGGTATAACCGCCGTATGCCGGATGATGCCATTATGAAAAATTGCAATATCTGTCGTTCCGCCACCTATGTCAACTAAAACGACACCGGCTTCCTTCTCTTCTTCACTAAGGACGGCTTCTGCTGACGCTATCGGCTCAAGTATCAGATTATCAAGTGTCAACCCTGCACGCATAACACACTTGGATATATTTCTTATTGCACTCGCCTGCGCCGTAATGATATGAAAATACGTCTCAATAGAAATACCCGCCATGCCAATAGGATTTATAACACCGGCTTCACCATCTATGGTATATTCCTGCGGAATAATATCTATTATCTCTTCCCCCGGATTCATTATCAAACTGTGCATGTTCTCAGTCATCATGGTTATGTCGTCCTGACTGATTTCATCATCTAAATTCTTGCGAATTAATGAACCGTATTGCTGGATACTCTTAATAAATTGCCCGGCAATGCCAACTTGTACAACAGAAATCTTCTGCCCATAAACATCTTCTGCTTTCTTTACAGCCTTTAATATAGACTCTATGGTTTGCTCTATGTTTGATACAAAGCCTCGCTTTACACCTATTGATTCAGAAGTGCCAAAGCCAAGAATTTCTATTTTCCCGTTTTCATTCTCTCGACCAACAACCACCGCTATCTTTGTGGTACCAATGTCAAGTCCTACTACTATATCCGTGTTTGCCATATCGTTTGTGTTTTTATTTTGTTGCAACTATTTGATTGTTAAACCTAAGGTCTATTATTTTATACATCGCCAATTCATCGTCTTCTACTGCTTCATAAAACAATTTCAGATTATTTGATTTATCATCTAAATCGGTTATGTTTCCTATTATAATCTCTTGATTACCAAAAAAAGATTTTAAACTTATCTGCTTATCTTTTGTTATTATGATTTTATCTGTAATTACAGATAAAAAAGCATCTTCCCACATTTGTTGTACTATTTCCGATACCTCTTTTGTTATCTCATCTTTATTACTTTGTAATAAAATATTATCACTATCATAAAAATCAAACAACCTTGTGCCATAATATTCCGCTGAAGTAATTACGTCTGCATTTGCTGTCAGATATTTGTAACTCTTATTTTTACCGGTATATATTTTCGCAATCGGCAGCTTTTGAGTTATCGTTATAATCATGTTCCCATTCAAATCACAATTTATAACCGTATTTTCAACACTCTCTATCTTTCTGATTTTACCAAGTAACGTAGAATCCGAAAAATCTTTTACTTTAGTTCCTATAATAGGAACAATAACATCTTGCAAATACAATTTTACGGTACTGTCATTCAACATTCGGCGATTTTCGTCACATTTTACAGCCACATTAACATTCAGTATAGTTTTATCACGATATTCTTTGCTGCTGATAACCACCAAGGCAATTACAGCAACAATAAATATTGCGGAGATAATTTTTAATATGACTATACTAAATTTATTCATTATACTTTTTACTTAACTCTTTTTGAATGTCAACAACTAATCTATCTATATCACCGGCTCCAACCGTTAAAAATAAATTTGCCTTACTCTCTTTAACTTTTTGTAGCACATCTTTCTTCTGAATAACTTCACAATACTGATTATCAATCATTTCAGCGAGTACTTCAGAACTAACTCCCTGCATTGGCTTTTCCCTTGCAGCGTAAATATCCAATAAATAAACCTCATCGAATTTTGATAATACTCTTGCTAAATCCGGCATAAAATATTGTGTACGCGAATATAAATGCGGTTGGAAAAAAATGCAACTCCTTTTATTCGTAAAAACCTCTTTTACAGCATTATATAAAGTTTCTATTTCAACAGGATGATGTGCATAATCATCTATATATACTATATCTTTACTTTCAAATTTTATATCAAACCTTCTTACCACACCTTTGTATTCACGCATTGCTTTCTGTACTGTCTCTGTATCTATCTTCAACATATCGGCTACTGCAAAAGCCGCACAGAAATTTTCTATATTATGTTTACCATACAAAGGCAATTTGCTGAATTGTATATCTTTGACACCATCATTAATTACAACATCTGCCAAGTTGTTTGTGTAATTATAAGATACTACCTTAATGTTTGCATCTTTACCGAATCCATAAGTAAACGCATCATCAAATTTGTCGCTATATTTAATGTTTATAATTCTTTTATTTGAATCACAGGAGTTTACAAATTCCTGATAAGCTTCTATCATGGCATCACAATCTTTATAAACATCTAAATGGTCGGGGTCTACCGCATTAACGACAACAATTTGAGGATTTAATTTTAAAAACGACCTGTCGTATTCATCTGCTTCTACTACCACAACGCGCGAGCCGGAGTGCATATAGATATTTGTGCCGGCATTTTTGCTTATACCTCCGATGAAGGCATTAGCTTTGATGTCACTGCAATCGAGAATATGTGCAATCATTGAAGTTATTGTCGTTTTGCCATGTGTACCTGCAACAGCTATACAATATTGATTTTTACATATCAATTCTAAAACTTCCGAGCGTTTTAAAACAGTCGGGCAATAATTCATGGCAAAATACAATTCCGTATTATCCGATTTTATCGCCGGAGTATAAATCACTAAATCGACATCTGTCGGAATATGATTTATATCTTCGAGGTAATATACTGTAATTCCATTGTTTTCGAGCATTTCGGTAATTGCCGAATGCGCTCTGTCAAATCCGGACACTTTACAGCCTGATGCAAAGAAATATTGCGCCAATGCACTCATTCCGACACCACCTATGCCTATTAAATATACCGATTTTATTTTTGTTATATCTATCATATTGTTGTTTCTTTTTTATCTTTATCTTCATCTTCAAGTGTTTCTATGGCAACAACTTGATTTTTAGATGCAATATTCTGTATTATTCCTATTGCTAAGCAATAAGTTAAAAATGATGTTTTTCCTTTGCTTATGAATGGCAGTTGCTCTCCCGTAACAGGACTTAAGCCCACTGATACAAATATGTGAATGAATGCCTGTATTGTAATAAGCAGTCCTAATCCGAATGCCAAATATTTTCCAAAGTCATCTTTAGTAGCCAAAGCTATCTTGACAACTCTGAGAAACAAGGCGATATACACCAACAAAATAAATAAACCTGTCATAATGCCGCCTTCTTCAACCAAAATACTGTATATATAATCAGATTCAGCATTATTCAAATGTAATTTAACTTTGCTGTTGCCCGGGAAACTGCCAAATAATCCACCGGCAGCTATCGCACTACGCGGATCCTCTATCGGGAAATTTCCGCCATTTCCAAAATTACTTATCCTTGCTTGCCACGTATCTACCCTGTTCTGCCCTAAAAACAAATATACCACAAATGCTACGACAGCAATACTACATAAAATGAGAATATATCTCCAATTGATTTTTGCAGCTGTAAACAGTATTAAACATGTAACAACTATAATTCCTACGGTCGACAATTTATTGCTTAATATCAATGCACAAACAATTCCTAACGGAATACATATATATATAAAGAAATCTTTGAATGTGGCATTTATCTCCGTGCGTTTTTCCGCACACATAAAACAGATGAAAATAATAACGAATAATTTGGCGATTTCTATAGGCTGAAAACTAACCGGTCCGATAATAAGACTTCTTTGTGCCTCATGTTGATTGATACCGAATATATTAAGCAAAACCAACAACACGATGCTGACAATAAAAAATGCCATCATTATTGTCCTGAAACCCTTGCTCTTATAACTTATCCTTTCGGCAACAAACATAATAACAAAACCTGCAAACAATAATACTATCTGACTCAGCAAAATTTTCTGTAAATTTAAACCATCTGCATAATTAGGATTTTTGCTTACGGCAATAGGCGTAATGCCGGTACTGTATACCGCTATCAACGATAATAATGCTAATATTATCATTACTGCATAAATGCCTTTATCGCCTTTAAACAACTTGCTTACCATACTACAGCTTATTTACCGATTTTTTGAAATTGATACCTCTTTCTATATAAGAAGAAAATTTATCATCAGGCGGACAAGCAGGCGACAACAATACAGTATCACCACTTTCACTACAATTAAAAGCTCGTATAACAGCTTCATTCATAGTATCCGCTATATACATCTTCTTTACAATAGGTCCAAAATTTTCTATAAGTCTGCTGTTATCCTTACCTATACAAATAATAGCTTTTATCTTCTTGATAACCAAATCATTAATCTTGCTATAATCGTTATCTCTATCATCACCACCGGCTATCCATATTGTAGGTCTCAACATCTCTTCTAATGCAAACCAAGTCGAATTAATAGTCTCTGCCTTAGAATCATTAATAAAATCAATATTATGTACAGAGGCTACGTATTCCAAACGATGATTAGAATTAAAATAATCGCTAAAAGATTCTTTTATTGCTTCATTACGTATTCCTATTAATTTTGACGTAATTGTTTCTGCCATAGAACCATGAATTTTTGTCCTTCCCTGATTCGCTAAATATTCGAGTTTATTCATATTGATAGGTTTTATTATTTTTATCTTAATTTTAATGTTATGATTGTAAATACAGCTAAAATGACCTCTACTATTATAAAGCGCGTTACTATTTTAGCTTCATGATAATTTTTCTTTTGATAATGATGATGCAAAGGAGACATTAAGAACAATCGTTTTCCAACTCCTGTTCTTTTTTTTGTATATTTAAAGTAAGACACTTGTAGCACAACTGAAAGACTTTCAATAAGAAAAACACCACAAAGCAAAGGCAACAACAGCTCTTTTCTTATTAATATTGCAAAAACAGCTATAATTCCACCTATAGTTAAACTGCCGGTATCGCCCATAAAAACTTGCGCAGGATAGGAGTTATACCATAAAAAGCCGATACATGCACCGGTGAACGCCGCAATAAAAATAGACATCTCGCCTACATCAGGTATCAACATGATATTCAGATAATTGGCAAAAATAGCGTTACCCGAAATCCATGCAAATATACCTAATGTGCCTCCTACTATCGCAGATGTTCCGGTAGCCAAACCATCTATTCCATCTGTTAAATTGGCACTGTTGGATATCAAAACTACTATGAAAATTACAATGGCAATGAAAAATAAAGCCGCTAATATACTGTGCTGCTTACCAAACATATTCCCATAATTTAATTCGTTGTTTTTCACAAATGGAATAGTAGTGGTTAAACTCTTCGACGACTCTGTATAAGCATTCTCCAATATGTCTTCTCTCATGTTTTTATCTTGAGTAACATTAGTGGAAATATATACATCTTTACTGACATGCTCTTTAACGACAATATCCGAATGACAACACATCATAACGCCAACAAATACTCCTAACGTTATTTGCCCCAACACTTTAAACTTACCGGCTAAACCATGTTTGTCTTTTTTAAATACTTTTATATAATCATCTAAAAAACCTATCAAGCCAAGCCATATAGTCGTAATAAGCATAATTATGACATAAACATTCTCTAATCTTGCAAATAACAAAGTAGGAATTACTATTGATAAAATGATGATAAGTCCACCCATAGTCGGCGTTCCTTCTTTTTCTTTTTGTCCTTCCAAACCTAAATCGCGAACCGTTTCACCTATTTGTTTCCTCTTCAAAAATTTGATTATCTTTTTACCGAAAATCATAGAGATAACCAATGACGTAATTGTAGCCAATGCTGCTCTAAACGACAGATAATTAAACACTCCGGCTCCCGGAAAGTCGAATGCTCTATCTAAATATGCTGCTAAATAATATAACATCGGTATCTTATTTTAAAAATTCGTTAACTATTTCCACATCATCAAAATGGTGCTTCACACCTTTTATTTCCTGATATTTCTCGTGCCCTTTACCTGCAATCAGCAATATGTCGTCTTGTTGCATCATCTGCAAAGCAATTTTTATGGCTTCTTTTCTATCGCAAACACACACTACCTTCTTTCGTGACACGATGTCTACTCCTTGCATAATATCTTCTATGATGGAGTTTGGGTCTTCGGAACGCGGGTTGTCAGAAGTCACAATACATAAATCGCTGTATTTTGCTGCTATCTCGCCCATTTCCGGTCGTTTGGTCTTGTCTCTGTCGCCGCCGGCACCAAATACACATATTATCCTTTGATATTGATTCTCAAACTCTTTCAAAGTCTTAAGTATATTTTCCAAAGCATCCGGCGTATGTGCATAATCAACAATAACAACTTTGTTATATTGATTAGGTACTATCTGAAATCTGCCTTCTGCACCTTTTATATTACTGATATGTTCCGCCGCCTCTGCCTCATCTATTCCGCATAAAACAGCAGTCGCATAAACCGATGTCTGATTATATACGTTGAATGTTCCCGGCAACGGCAGCCACATTTCTTTTGAATTTATCTGCACTAATGTGCCTTTGATGTCTTTTTCTATTATCTTGGTATGAAAATCGGCATAATTCTTAATGCCATAGCTGTATTTACGAGCTTCGCAATTTTCAAGCATTACGTTTCCGTTTTTGTCATCAATGTTTGTCAAAGCAAAAGCATCTGAGCCTAAAGCATTGAAAAACATCTTCTTAGCTGCAATATATGCAGGAAATGTCTTGTGATAATCAAGATGGTCATGAGTGATATTTGTGAATATGCCACCATAATACTTGATGCCACTGATACGTTTCTGGTGTGCCGCATGAGAGCTTACTTCCATAAAACAATATTCACAACCTTCTTCTGCCATTTCCGCTAACAGTTCGTTCAAAGAAATAGGGTCGGGAGTTGTGTGCGTTGATGCGGTAATATGTGTGCCAACAATGTTTTGCACTGTGGAAATAAGACCGCAATAATATCCTAAAGAACTAAATAAATTATATAACATTGTAGCCGTAGTTGTCTTACCGTTAGTGCCGGTAATACCTATGACTTTTATTTTTGATGATGGATTATCATAATAATTTGAAGCGATTATTCCGGCTGCCGCCGCACTGTCTTTAACTTGTATGTAACAAGTTTTTTCATTAAGAGTTTCCGGCAGTTCTTCGCAAACTATTATATTAGCGCCACCGGCTATAGCTTTGTCTATATATTGATGACCATCGGTATTTACTCCGTTTATAGCAATAAAAACAGCTCCATCAGCAACTTGTCGCGAATCGATACACACTTTACTCGTTGTATCAGGAACATTCCCTATGATTTTATATGTTTTTATATTCTGTAAAATTTTATTCATAAGCGACTTCTCTTAATTTTTCATTTACACTTGGCAAATTGCCGTCAATATTGATTTTTTTGAAAAAACTACTATCACAAAGTGCAATTCTGTCGGCAATTTTACGAACCACCGGAGCTGCCGTTGATGCAGCATA
>JALNXP010000047.1 GCA_023230285.1 Bacteroidales bacterium
CTATGATAGTGAAGAACAGCATAGGAATAGGTTGGTACATCTTTTCGAAAAAAGGGAAATACAAATCAGTAAAATTAGAGCCGTAAATTTCGTACATTGTATTATAAGCTGTTTCAAGTAAAACTTTTTTGCCACCAAAAAAGGAAGTGTATACCCATTCCGGAATATTAGCAAGCACTCCTGTTATCAGGTTGATAAAAAATCCATGAGTAAAACTCGTTTTGTAGCTTATATAACCGTCAAAATAATCATCACGGTATTTGTTTGTCCCTTTTACCATTGAAAGTATCATCAATGATGCGACAAATGCAAAGTTCAGAAATGAGGTTATGCTGTTGAAATTGGTACCTGCTATTAATAATAGTGTCCGATATAGCAATAATATTCCGCCTGCAATAGCACCAAATAACAACCTGTTTTCCCATTTTTTGAGCTTCTTGTTTTCCATGAAAAAAATTTTTACAAAGATAGCATTAATTCTTAAATTAAATTAATTATGATAGAACTTTTAGATAAACATTTTACCATTTTAAAATTCCCTTACCCTGTCGGACAATGCTTGGCTCATCGCTTGTGCAATCTACTACTGTTGATGGTTGATTATCTCCGTATCCGCCGTCTATCATAATGTCTATAAGATTTTCATATCTTTCATAGATGAGGTCGGGATCGGTAGTGTACTCAATAATTTCATCATCATCTTTTATAGATGTGGTGACTATCGGATTGCCTAAGATTTTAACTATTTCTCTTACAATATTGTTGTCCGGTACACGGATACCGATGGTTTTCTTTTTGGATTTGAACAAAGCTGGTACATTGCTGTTGGCGTTTAAGATGAAGGTGAAAGCTCCGGGCAGGTTGGCTTTCATCAGCTTAAATACGTTGTTCGGAAAAGGCTTGGTGAAGTCGGAGATGTTACTTAAATCGTAACATATAAGCGAAAAATCAGCTTTCTCTATCTGAGTGCCTTTTATCTGTGCTATCTTGTGAACTGTTTTAATCTGGTTTATGTCGCACCCTAATCCGTAAATAGTGTCTGTAGGGTAAATAATTATACCACCGTCTTTTATGCACTCAACTACTGTTTTTATGCTTCTGGAATTAGGATTTTCAGGATATATTTTTAGTTTCATAGGCTTTAGTTTTTATATGATGACATTCATGAGATAGACTCTCCGAGAAAAATCAAGGGTTTAGAAGAAGACAATTATCTTCTTTCGTTATTATCTGTATTGCCATGAATGTCTCACAACAAGTAAAATCCATAAAAAAAGGGTAAGCTACTCATATCGCACCGCTACGACCACCTACCCTTGCTTTCTTCCGAACCTGGGGGAGTTCAGTGGGAGCTGGTCGTATAAGACTTACCCGATTGCAAAGATACAATTTTTTTTTTATTTGATGACTTTTTGATTAAAAAAATCATCAATGTTTATAAGTTGTTGCTATACAGTTCACTAACTTTGTCTGCGGCGTTTATTCCGTCTATTGCCGATGATACAATGCCGCCGGCATAGCCCGCACCTTCGCCGCAAGGGAACAGTCTTTTTATGTTAATGCTCTCTAAAGTTTCGTTATTACGAACAATCCTTACTGGCGATGATGTTCGCGACTCTAATCCTATAAGCGTAGCATCTTTAGTATAGTAACCTCTCATCTTGTCGTCAAATTTGATAAATGCCTGTTGCATCCTGTGAGCGATGAATATAGGTAACATTTTGTGTAACGGCGATGTCTTTAAACCGGGAAGATAAGAAGTCTCCGGTAAATCGGTGGACATTTTGCCCTTGACAAAGTCTGTCATCCTTTGTGCCGGTGCTTTTAATGTCCTGCCATCTTTGTCAAAGAAAGATTTTTCCAATTCCTGCTGAAATATCATATTCTGAAACACTCCGTATTGCGAGTATTCCGGAATATCTGTGCTGCCAACACTTACTACTATGCCGGCATTTGAGTAGGGCGAGTTGCGCTTTGAGTTGGACATGCCGTTGACTACCAAGCTGTTGGCTTCTGTAGCAGCAGGGACAATGATGCCGCCCGGACACATGCAAAATGAAAACACGCCTCTGCCACCTACCTGAGTGACAAGGCTGTATGTCGCCGCCGGAAGATCTAACTCCGGCTTGTTGCCGTGATATTGTATTTTGTCTATGAGCGACTGCTTGTGTTCTACACGAACTCCGATAGCAAAATCTTTCGGCTCAATTGTGATTTCGGATGCTGACAGCATATTGTAAATGTCGCGCGCTGAATGTCCGGTTGCCAAGATTACGGCTGCACCTTCAAATTTATTGCCGTGTTGGTCAACAACACCGCTTACAGCTCCGGATTTTACTGTGAAGTCACAAACTTTTGTGTCAAAATGATATTCGCCGCCGTGTGCTGTTATAGTCTTTCTTATGTTTTCTATTATCTTCGGCAGCTTGTCGGTGCCTATATGCGGATGCGCATCAACTATGATGTCCTCGTCTGCTCCATGCTCTACAAATATTTTGAGTACATCTGTAACGTTGCCACGCTTTGTCGACCTCGTATATAGCTTACCGTCAGAGAAAGTACCTGCGCCACCTTCCCCAAAGCTGTAGTTGGAATCAGGGTTGACAAGGCTTTTTCTGTATAAGTCGGCAATGTCCGCTTTTCTGCCGTGGACATCTTTGCCACGCTCAATGATGACAGGCTTTAAGTTGTGTTTGATTAGCTGCAATGCGGCGAAAAGTCCGGCCGGTCCGGCACCGACAACAATGACCGGCGGCGAATTTTTAACATAAGGATATTGCGTGCTTTCACAGCCGTCTTCCATATAAGAATCACCATAGTAAACAAGAACTTTTAACTGATATAAGATGTCGCCTCGGCGCGCATCTATGGAACGGCGCAAAATATGTATGCCATTGACAGCACTCGACTTAATGCCTACAACTTTCGCAGCAGCAGCTTTAATTTCGTCATTGCTGAATATTTGAACCGGAACCTTTATGTCGATGGTGCTAATCATGGAAATACCAACTTACTCCGTACTTAAATTGTCTGTCATATATTGGATAATCAGGAACAGCTATATAGTTGTATCCTAATAATCCGCTTGTTACATTTACAAATTCTACAAAAAATCTTGCTCGCTTGACCTGAAATCTAAAATAAACATCTATCAACGGGTAATTGCCTGTTTTTACTTCATCTTGCAAATAAAAAGCTCGTATTGACGGCATGTAGGCTTCAGCATAAAAAGGAGTGTTGTAATAAACATCTATGCCTATATTTGTCATCAGGGCTTTTTTGAACATTGGCTGCTTGTAAATAAATGATACTCTGCCGACAAAGTCAGGAAAACGCATTACTTCACGGTTGCTTGCATACTGATATGCGAGTTTTCCTCCAATATCGAATCGCTTGAAATTGAATGTTTTACCTATTTGCGCTGATAGATAATGAAGCGTATTGTCGTTTAATTGCTGCGGACTTATTTCTTGGTCTAAATAAGCATAATTATTTATTAAAGAATATTTTGCGTTAAATGTTACTCCTCTGAAATTGCCGTTGATAGTCAGATTGTTGGAAAATACCTTGGAGAAATTATTATCCCAATCGGCTGTTGTAGTGTGCAAATGTTTGTACATGAATGGAACTTCCTTGGCATCAGATTGAAATTGAAGGTCTAATTCCAATTTTTTCAGCAGTGTTGCAGCCGAAAATTTCAACTCGTAATCTCCAAGATTATAATTTCCTACAGAAAAATATAACTCCGGCGTAAAAATAAATTTTCCGAATTTTATTTTTGATGTTGCATAAGGTATAAAATTGAAAATGTGATAGTTGATGTCTGTACGCTGCTCCGAAGTAATTGAAAAACCGGGAGAGATGATGTCTACGTCTTCTGCCCAAATGTTGTAATTTACATTGTGATAGTTGATTTCTGCACCAATTTCAAATAGTATCTTTGATAAATTACTTGCATCATCATTAGTTAAAGCGATTTTATTAGTCAAAGATTTAACAACAACAGAGTCGAAGATGTAGCTTTCGTCTCCGGTGTGGCAATTTGGATAATAGTTATAGTTAGGTCTGCTGTCTTCATAGATGTTTCGTTGCCGCATGAAGTTTAAGGTGTGAACTAATTTTAAGAAGGATGTTTGTGTAGAATCCGGCTCTTTAAGTAGATAATAATGAGATAGATGCCAATTGCCATTCTTAATCAGGTTGCTCGCACTGTTTAAATTAACGTCAACGACTTTTCTGTTTGTGCCGGTATTTTCTGTAAACTCCGTGATGTCTTTAAGACCGCCGTTTTCTAAAGCATTGATGCGTGTGTGATAATATGCAGCAACGGCACTGTAGCGTTTATCTTTGCTGATGAAGCTTATGTATGATGTGAAATGTGCATTTTTGGCTTCTTGTCGGTTGTAAAAACCGTTGGAGTTGAGAAAGTCAAAACTTGCTCCGAAGAAAATGTTTTTTCCAAGTGCCTGAGTGTGTTCGGCTTTAAAGAATTCTTCACCTTTGTCGTTGCTCGGTGCTTGCACATAATATAGCGAAGTGTATGGAGATACGTTTGTGTAATATCTTACCTTATCGCCGGTTAATATTATTTTTTCAAAGCTACTGTTCTCAAAGTAAAATCCGACAGCCGAATTTGGTTGATAGATTAGATTTCTATGAGCTAATCCTCTGTTACCGAGAGAGTTGTAAAAATCGCCATTTCTCTTTGTTTCATCTGTAACTTGAAATTCAAATAGGGTGGTGTCCAATCTTTTCAATTTGGCAGAATCAAAAGGAAATTCACTTAAATAGCTATAGAAAATGTCGGTGCTATCCGGCGCATTACTTGCTTGCGATGCTTTTGTCAACGTCATTGCAAGTATTAGCAGTAATATGGATACACGAATTTTCATTTTGCAAATTTAAGAATTAGTGCAACATGGCGACAATTTTTTTTATTTCGACAGCTTCTTTTACGTCATGCACACGTAAAATGTTTGCTCCTTTTATGGCTGCGATAGTGTTTAATATAGTGGTTCCGTTTAAAGCGTCTTGCGGCGTTTCGTCTAATAATTTGTAAATCATAGATTTACGTGATATGCCGACAAGTATTGGCAGTTTATATTTTTCAAATATGTCCAAATTGTTAAATAGATGGTAATTTTCTTCTAAGGTTTTGCTGAAACCGAAGCCCGGGTCTATGATGATGTTTGCTACACCTAAGTCGTTGAGTTGCTTTATCTTATCATCGAAAAATTTAATTATGTCGTTTAAGATATTGTCATACTTATGATTTTGCATCATGCCGTTTTTGTTGCTGACGGAGTGCATGAGTATATAATCGGCTTTGTTGTCGGCGACAACTTGAAACATGTTGTCGCTACAATAGCCGCCGGAGATGTCGTTGATGATGTCGCAGCCTTCGGCACAAGCTTCATCGGCAATTTCGGCGTTGAAAGTGTCAACAGATATTATAACATCTTTAAAATTTTTGCGGATAGCTTTCATCGCAGGAATAATTCTTTTGCGTTCTTCTTTATAATCAACAGCTTGACCTCCCGGGCGTGTTGATACGCCACCAATATCTAAAATGTCGGCACCGGCGGAGAGCATACTTTCAGTTGCCAATAACAATGTCTTTTCATCGTTGCACCTACTGCCGGAATAAAAAGAATCAGGAGTTGTGTTGATGATGCCCATTATTTTGATTTCGTCTAAGTAGTTATGTCGAAAATCGTTCATTTTGTTCTGTTGAATTTTGTAAGATAGATAAGTTCAGTGTGCATACGCATTTTTTGCGGCGTTTTTAACATCTCTCTGATGTCGTTTAAGCCGGCTATGTTTTTTGGCGTATTTAGCCATAACTTAAGATAGCCGTTTTCTCCGTATTTATTTAAAATGTGAGAATAAGTGCGCTCAAAAATTTGGTCAAAGTTATAATCCGGATATTTGTTTATGCTATATGCAACAGTGCGATATAAAATTGTTTCTAAAGAGATGTCCCTATCAGCTTCTGCTACAATTTTGCCGTAAATGCTTCGCGGCGCATATTTGTTGGAAGCACGATGGTCTTCTACAGCTTCTTTCATCGTCTGAATTTCTTCAGCAGAAAACCATCGCCTGAGTGTAACATCTTTTTCAAGAATTTCACCGGATTTAATGTGATGCTCTTCTCTTCCCGATGATAAGCCTAAATCGTGATATGCAGCAATAACATACACTAAATCAGTACGTACAGGCAAATCAGATTGATATTCATTATTTATGGTCTTGTCATTGATTTTATTACAATAATATAAACTGTCTTTGATAACTTTTTGGACATGGTCAATGTTATGCCCTTTGTCAAAAGCTGAATATTGCGGAATAATATTATCCTCTATGTACCTAATGAGTTCTTTATCAATATTTTCCATGTGTTATCTCATGTCAATGATTGTGATTTCCGGATAGTCACTTTCTGAAAATTCAAATGTCGTTGCCGGATAAGTTGCTTTTGTGTTGAACTTTTTTATCGTGTAATTGTATTCAGTGTCAGAGTCGTCAATAAGTAGAAGGCTGTTAATTAAGTTGTTGTTTTTGTTGAGAGTGATGTAGGCTTCTTTAAAAATAAATTCTTCTTTAGGATTTAACTTTATTGTAACAGTTGTTTCTGTTTTAGAAGTTATACTTGGCACAAAATATTTTTCGTATTGAGTAAGCATTACAAAAGGATTTAGCGAAATGTCATCATCTACATTAGTGAAGATAGTTGCTTCGTTGGTTTCTTGGTTGTAGTTGATGGTTTCCTTGCCTGTGTTAATTATGATTAGCGGCGCAACATCGATTTTGTATTTTGTGATATTCATTATGATATTGCCTTCCATTTGGTCCTGTATTCCTGCGGTTGTATTAGATATGTCGCAAGAGAAATTTATTTCGATAAGGTTATTATTTGAAAATAATTTCACAAAATTGTCGATATATTTTTCTGCTGATTGTTGTGCGTGCAGTGTTGAGCATAAAAGGAGCAGAGTTGCTGCATAGATTAATTTTTTAAATTTGATGTTCATAATGATGATGATTAAGAGTTAGGATATAATATTTTATCGAGTTCGGCTTCGGTTTCGACATAAACTTCGCGTGGCTTGCTACTTTCGGCTGGACCTACTATACCGGCAGCTTCGAGCTGGTCCATTATTCTGCCGGCGCGGTTGTAGCCGAGGCTGAGTTTACGCTGAATTAGAGAAGTAGAGCCATGCTGACTGCTTACCACAAGTCTTGCGGCTTGTTCAAACATGTCGTCTCTGTCGGAGATGTCGCAGGAGACACTCTGATTATCATTGGTTTCGCCTGTGTATTCCGGTAAAATCAAAGCAGAGCCATAGCCTTGCTGGTTGCCGATAAATTCGGTAATTCGCATTACTTCGTCAGTGTCGACGAAGGCGCATTGCATTCTGATGAGGTCGCTGCCGGTAGACAGCAGCATGTCGCCGCGTCCTATCAGCTGGTCGGCACCGCTGCAATCAAGGATGGTGCGGGAGTCTATTTTCTGTACAACTCTGAAAGCCAAGCGTGCCGGGAAGTTGGCTTTTATGGTGCCGGTGATGATGTTCACAGACGGACGCTGGGTTGCTATCACCAAGTGTATGCCGGTAGCACGCGCTAATTGCGCTAAACGTGTCAGCGGTGTCTCTACCTCACGACCCGCCGTCATAATCAAATCCGCAAATTCATCAATAATGACTACTATATATGGCAAATATCTGTGACCGTTTTCAGGATTTAACTTCCTATCAACAAATTTGGAGTTGTATTCTTTGATGTTACGTACTCCCGACTTTTTGAGAAGATTGTATCTGTCGTCCATCTCTATTAACAACGAGTTTAAAGTGTTGACGACATATTTTGTCTCCGTGATGATAGGCTCTTCTATATCAGGTAGTTTGGCTAAATAATGCTGCTCGATTTTGCTGAATAAAGAAAGTTCTACCTTTTTAGGGTCAACCATGACGAATTTCAACTGTGACGGGTGCTTTTTATAAAGCAACGAAGCTATTATTGCGTTGAGACCTACCGACTTACCTTGTCCGGTAGCACCGGCAACTAATAAGTGCGGCATCTTTGTCAAGTCGGTGACGAAACTTTCGTTGGAAATGGTCTTCCCTAACGCAATAGGTAACTCATAGTTGGATTCTACAAATTTTTTTGATGAAACTACCGACTTGAGCGATACAATTTGAGGTTTGCTGTTTGGTACTTCAATACCTATGGTGCCTTTTCCCGGAATAGGTGCAATTATACGGATGCCTACGGCGGCTAAACTTAGAGCAATGTCGCTTTCAAGGTTCTTGATTTTCGAAATTCTGATGCCCGGCGCAGGTACTATCTCATATAGCGTTATGGTCGGTCCTACTGTGGCTTTGATGGAAGTAATTTCAATGGAATATGTCAGCAAGGTGTTCTTGATGTTCTGACGGTTCTTCTCAATCTCAGCATCCGTAATGACGGCTGTCCCCTGGTCGTAATCATTCAACAAATCAAGAGTCGGCATTTTGTAATGCGGTAAATCTAAAGTAGGGTCGTATTTTGTGTCTATGGTGAAATGCTTCCGAAAATCTGTCTCCTCAACTTGCTCTTCTTCAGGTCTTTCTACTATTAAATCTTCACTATTCTCAACTTTATCCGTAAAATCTTCTTCTTCATCTTCTGATGAATTTTCACAATCTGCTTGCTCTTTATCTGAGTTCGAAATTTTATTAGATATATCATCATCAGAAACAGTATCTATTTCATTATCAGCATCATTATCTTCATAAACCTGTTTTTCATCATTATCTTCATCATCATTAACTTCATCATTGTCTTTATTGTTGTTAAGTCCTTCTCTGAAATTTTCTTGAGTGTCTTCTTCTATCAAATTGCCGTATTTGTCTTTTTTACCGGAAGTTTTCCCTTCTTTGCCGGTTTTACTATCTTCATTTGAAGACTTTTTGAATATTTTTAAAATGTTAATATGATAACGAAGCCCTAACAAGACGAACAAAATTACGCCAAGTGCAATAGCCGTTCCGAAAATTCCGATTATCGAATTGAGCTTGTCATAAGAATATATGCCGACATTTCCTGCAAGGATGTTGGAATTGTTATTTTGAAGGCATAAAGCTAAAAACGTTGATAGCCATAATGTTATAAATAATATGGCAGAAGTATAAAACCTTTTTCGGAAAATGTTTACTCTAAAAATTAATTTTATTCCAAAGTGAAATAATAGAGTTAAAAGCAGGAAAGAACTTATTCCGAACCATTGTTTTATTAATATTGTCGAAATAACATCACCGAATTTTCCGGTAAAGTTATGTGTGTGTATTTCGCTATTAATCAAGTAGTTCCAAAATCCTGCTGTTTCAATATCTATAGATACTTTGGATTGGAACCAATTTATGAGATATGATGTCATTGCTAAGGCGGAATACACAGAAAAGATAATCAGGAGCCATCCTGAAATTACACTGAGTGTTCGCTTGATTTTTCTGCTTTTCTTTCTCTTTTTTGGAGAGATTTTAGAAGAAGTTTTTTTATTTTTTTTCGACATTTTGTTATTTTTCAGATTTGTGTTATATTGTTAATAGATTGTTGTTTTTTAATATACATAGCTAAGCTATGATGTGAAAATCTTTTACTTCCGTAGAGTTTTTGAGCATCGGCTATTAAGTTGTTAACATATTCATTTATGCTATTTTCGTTCCCGATGCCTATGTTTCCATAATCTCTTTGTTGAAAATACGGCGGACTTGTAATTACTAAATCAACCATATTGTCTGGCATTGTACGCATAATGTCTAAACAGTCGCCACAAATAATTTTATCTATATAATTTTCCTTGAAACTCATAACAAGCGAGATTGAAACTACAAAAGTAGTATAAAAAATCGAATAATAATAAATGATAAAATAAAATGTATCTACCGTAGTTGTTTTGTTTCTATTTTTTTTTGTCATATATGAGCAATAGCTTGGCAGCCAACTTCAATCAATAATTATTACTATTTTAAGTGGCTGTTTTTTAAAAAATATTTAACTTTGCAAAAAATATTTTACCTATGAAAAATATAGTGTTAGTTACCGGTGCTACTTCCGGATTTGGAAAGGCTGTTGCTGAGAAGTATGCAAAAAACGGTTATCCCGTTATAATTACAGGAAGACGAACAGAACGATTGATGGAACTGAAAAGTAGTCTTGAAGCTGACTACAACGCTAAAATTTATCCGCTGACATTTGATGTTCGCGATAAAGATGCTGTGTTTATCGCAATAAATTCACTACCTGAGGAATGGAAAAATATCGAAATCCTAATTAACAACGCAGGGCTTGCTCTTGGAACAGCCGGCATCGAAAATGGCGACATCTCCGATTGGGAAATTATGATAGATACTAATGTTAAAGGGATGCTGTATGTTACTAAAGCAGTGTTGCCGATAATGATAGCGAATAAATCGGGACATATAGTTAACATGGGATCTACGGCAAGTAAGGAAACTTATCCGGGCGGCAATGTATATTGCGCTTCTAAACATGCTGTGCAGGCAATTTCTGACGGAGCAAGACAAGACCTCGTGAAATACGGAATTAAAGTCAGCCAGATTTGTCCGGGAATGGCAGAAACAGAGTTCTCATTAGTGAGATATAAAGGCGATGCAGAAAAAGCCGATAATGTTTATAAGGGTGTGACACCTTTAGTGGCTCACGACATCGCTGAAATTGTATTTTTTGTGACATCACTGCCTAAACATGTGTGCGTGAGAGATTTAGTTGTCTCATGCCAACAACAGGCTAACGCATTTGTTGTTAATAGAATTGTTTAATTGTTGAATATCAAATTTTAACATATAATGGAAATAACAAGAGTATTTGATCTTCTGCCTTATTATGAAGAACATTTTCAACCTAAAGATGATGTCCTTGCCGGCAAAGAAAATGGTGCATGGAGAAAATACAGCATCAAAGAGTTTAGAGAAATTGTAGATAACCTTTCTTATGCCTTTCTGAAACTTGGAGTTGAAAGAAACGACAACATTGCAACAGTTACCAACAACCGTCCGGAATGGAATTTTATAGATATGGCGGTGATGCAAGTCGGCGCCGTACATGTCCCTATTTATCCTACAATCAGCGATTCTGATTACAGGCATATTCTTAATCATGCGCAAATCAAGTATTTGTTTTTGTCGGGAATGGCTATGTATAAACGCCTTGAAAACATCATCAAAGAAATGGACCATCTGAAAGGTGTTTATATCTTTAATGATGAACAGGGTTTACCGCGCTGGACGGAACTTTTGGAACTTGGAAAAGCTAATGCAGACAAAGAGAAACTTGAAGCCGTCAAAAATTCTATTACAACTAACGACCCATGTACTTTGATATATACCTCCGGCACAACCGGCGTGCAGAAAGGTGTGCTGCTCGCTCATAGAGGACTGATAATTAACTTCAAAGGCGTTTCTCCGACACCGGATTTCGGCGATGGCAGTTGCGCACTTAGCTTGTTGCCGCTGTCTCATGTTTATGAAAGAATGTTGAACTATATGTATCTGTATCTCGGCATATCCATCTATTATGCTGAAAGTATAGCTAAATTTCAAGCTAACTGCATGGAAATCAGACCTTATATGATGTGCTGCGTGCCTCGTGTCATTGAGAAAGTGTATGAAGGTATACTCGCTAAAGGTCGTAAACTTAAAGGCATAAAAAAAGGTCTGTTCTTCTGGGCTTTGAAAATAGCTGAAAAATATGAATTGTATGGTGCTAATGGGTGCTGGTATCAATTCAAATGGAAAATTGCTTATACGCTTGTGCTTAAAAAATTCAGAGATGCTCTGGGCGGCAGGTTCAGAATTGTGGTCTCCGGCGGCTCCGCTCTTAATCCTAAGCTGTGCAGAATATTCCATGCTGCTTTAATTCCTGTATACGAAGGCTACGGACTTACGGAGACTTCACCTGTGATTACCGTTTCTGCAAGACCTCCTAAAGGATTGAAAATAGGTACGGTAGGGCTTCCACTCCCCGGCGTGGAAGTGAAAATTGCCGAAAATGGCGAAGTGCTGTCTAAAGGACCTAACATCATGATAGGCTATTATCGCGCACCGGA
>JALNXP010000312.1 GCA_023230285.1 Bacteroidales bacterium
TCATTAACCATATAATCGGCATGAACACCCATAAGATGTTGTTGTTGCACACCGGTTGTTGCTGTGTTTTCTGTTGACACCTGTATTGTTGTTCCCGAATTTAAAATTCCTTCGTTCAAGATAGTAACACGACCAAAGACATAATCGACAGTATAATCTACATTTTCTGTCAACGTAGTTCCACCGGCAGTTACAACTACGGAGCCTTCGGGAACATTAAACGCATTTAAGTCTATTTCCGCACCGCCCGAAGAAGCATAATAACCGGAGATAATATATTTATCTTTTTCCGTTATCTGTTTGGCATTAGTCTTAGTCATCGAATAAAGAGAATCATAAGCATATTTATTAGCCATACTCGCAGGCAATATGTCATGCAAGTGAGAGCCAAAAGGTTCCAAGACAGGAAAGAACACCCTGCCATTACTTGAATTAATGGTGCCACCGCCGGTTGCAGCATTGTCAAGAAAGTCAAAGATACCGTCACCACCTTCGATAGGATTAGATTGTGAGTCCAAGCTGTCGACATTTAGCAATTTGATAAGTGCGACACCCTTGATACCCTGCGGACCTTCAGAAAAATAGCCTGAAGCTACACCATTTGCATTCCCTGAATACAAAACGTTCAATATAAAACCCTCGGATTCAATCTGATACGCATTAAGAGAATACACATTTTTCATCATCAAATTCCACATAGGGTGTTGCGTATCTACACTTGAACTTCTTAACAATTTCACCACCAAGCTATTCGGCGTTGTAATACCTTGGTCGGAGAACTCTCCTACCTGATAGATACTCTCATTAACTGTATATTGATAAGCTACTGCAAGCACCTGACCGGCAGAGAGAGCAGTATTAAGAGAAATAAAACCAAGTACGCTGTTATAGCTGTATTCTGTTGACGACAACCTTCTTGCACTCTCAACTTTTTCAAAATCAGTGCCTTGCTCAAGTCCTATAGGCAAACCGATAAGATAATTATATGCTGAATTAATATCACGTATTTGGGTCGTATCTATATTGTCCATCAATGTGTTACGTGAATTATCAGGATAATCATAATTATCTTTCGGATAAATATGAGTGTTAGCCGGAGTATGCTCACCAAGGTCTGAAAAAGCAACTATGTTTCTGTTGTTGTTAACAGCAGAACCAATATTAGTTATCCATACTTCTATTTTAGTAATATTAACATTAGAAGTAACTATCGGCAATGAAGACAACGCTCTCTCATAATTATCTCTAAAATACTGTCCTATAAAAAAGTGTCTATTCTCATCATAATCAGATGCTTTTAATTCAAAAGAGGTGTTTTGAACACCGCCGGAGACAGTAACTGTTGATGAAGTAGAGTTTTGTTTGGCAATGATGGCAGTAAGCATAACTTTACCAAATTGCAACTTAGTTTTTATACCGAACAAAGTTTGGCTGCCGGTTATAAGCTTACTGTTCAACGGCAATGTAACATTACCGGCTTCTATCAATTTAATAATTTCATCTTCATCGCCTTCGTAGGCAAGTTTTTTATCATTGTCAAGTTCAACATTTATAGCTTCAGTATTCCAATTAAAATTGAATTTTATCTTTTCGCCTATGTTTGCTATAACGTTCAATTGAAAATTCAATTTGAAGTCGAAACTTGTATTACGGCGTTGTCGGATGTCAAGATTTTGGTCTGCTCTATAATTATGCAGTACGCCAAAGATAATTTCAGCAGTACCCTGTGGTCTGATGTCTATTGTATTAGAACCAAAAATTCTGTCAAAAGCTTCACTTTTTATGTTGATGGACGGTATCAAGCCTGTTCTGTCATCAGTACCGGTAATTTGAGATTGTTCACGCCAATAATCATCAACACTTTTTTCAAAATCCAGATTTCTATAATCGTCAAAGCCAATATAATAAGGATTACGATACTGAATAGTTCCGATTTTTTTCTTCAGCACATAGCTGTTTGTTTCCAAGTCGTATTCAATTCCTGAAGTTATATTAGAAGGATCTTTAAGGTAGATGTCATTAGTTCTTCGCAAGGGTGTCACACCATCATCATCATTAAAAGGGAATACAAGAGTAGTATCCGGAACTTGCGGAGAAGGCATCGGAGACGCTTCAAGATTAATTGAAATAAAAGAGATAATAATGCCTAAAAATAACGGCAATATCGATAAATGTACGAAGTATCTATAATATTTTTCCAAAATCAGCAGTATTTAAAATCATCACATAATTTTTAAAGTCTCCTTCACTAACATCTCAACTGTCAAATCATTGCCTTTGGCTTCGACAACTTTTTTCAAAGCCTTCTCGACATTAGCCTTAGGAAAACCGAGTACCGTTAAAGCAGATAACGCTTCATTTACGGAATTATTGTGTGCATTATCAACATTCACAGCGTTAAAATCTTCTTTTAACAATTTGTCTGCAAGGTCAACAACAATACGTTGCGCCGTTTTTTCTCCTATGCCTTTAACAGCTTTAAGACGTTTACTATTACCATTAACTATGGCTAAATATAAATCATCCGGAGACAGTGAAGAAAGAATTACTCTTGCAGTATTGGCTCCAACACCGGAGACGGTAATCAGGTATCTGAACAGCAATCTCTCTTTAAT
>JALNXP010000313.1 GCA_023230285.1 Bacteroidales bacterium
AAAGAAACGGCACTCTTTTTAGCAAAATCCATCCTTTGCGATAACCCCTCGCCAATGGCCGACGAAACCTGCCTCACCTGCACTCGAATTGACCACCGCACCTACGCCGATTTCCTTTTCCTCGATGGTGAAAGGAACTCGATCAAGAAGGACGATGTCCAAGAAGTCCTCGGCAATTTCTCCAAGACGTCGCTCGAAAACAAAGGGATAATGGTTTATATCATTCACCTTGTCGAAAACATGACGATCGAAGCGGTTAATTCCTTGCTCAAATTTCTCGAAGAACCTACGAAGAACACCTACGCCATCTTAACGACAGAAAACGTGGCGCGGCTTCTCCCGACCATCGTGAGCCGCTGCGAAAGCATGCGGATGCTTCTGGCCCCCCGCGCTGAAGTCCTTGCCGAAGCTGCGAATTTAGGCATCGAAAAACGCGATGCCGAACTCCTTGCCTATTTCTGCAACAATGGCGAATTGATTGCCCTGGAATCCAAAGAGGAAGACTACGTCAATGCCAAAGGCGCTTTCGAAGCATCACTCGAAGCTTTAATGAAGCCGAGAGGCGCCGCGATTTACGCCTTCGAGAAAAGTATCATCCCCACCATCAGCAAAAAAGAAGACGCCCGCTATTATCTCGATATGCTTTCCTTGGTTTACAAAGATCTGCTCTCACTCAAAGAAAATCGTCCGATTGCCTTATCGAGTTATGCTACACTATTAGAGCCGCTTAGCCAAAAATTGCCGCATCTCAGCGATTCCTTGCTTGAAATCATGAAATGCCGCGGCGAGTTGGATTTAAATCTCAGCGTTCCCCTCTTGCTTGAACATTTGGTGAATCATTTGACGAAGGAGTAATTATGGAAGAGATCTGCAAATATTTTGTCGGCGTCAAGTTCGACGGGACGAGCAAAGCTTATTATTTTTCGACCAATCTTGGCGATCTCAAAGTTGGCGACCAAGTGATTGTCGAAACGATCTCCGGCTTGGAATTAGGTATTTTAACAACCGCGCTTATGCCGACGGCCGCCTATACCTCAACTCTTGATTTGAAACCAATTCTTCGTCGGCCAACCAAAGAAGATCTCGAAGACTATAACCTCGGGTTAAAAGAAGCCAGCATGGCGATGGAAATCACCCGCCGTGAGGTGAATAATCTGCATCTTCCAATGAATCTCATTAGCGCCAATTACACCCTCGATGGTTCCCGAGTGACCATCACCTACACTTCGGAAAGCCGGGTTGATTTCCGCGAACTGCTCCGAGTTTTGGCGCCCCAACTCAAATGCCGGATCGAGCTTCGGCAAATCGCCTCGCGCGACAAAGCGAAACTTGTCGGCGGGCTCGGTATCTGCGGCTTGCCGCTTTGCTGCACCACTTTCCTCAACCAATTCGATGGCATTTCAATCTCGCGGGCCAAAAACCAAATGCTGACCCTCAATATTCCGAAGCTCTCGGGCGCCTGCGGAAAACTCATTTGCTGCTTGCTCTACGAAGATGACTTTACACCGAGGCGAAAAAGGACTTCCCGCGGATTGGAACCATCATCCACGATAATGGCGTCGATTACACCGTGGAAACCTATAACGTCCTCGCCCGCTCGGTCAAACTCTCGAATGCCGAAGGCTATCAGTTCATTTCTCTCGATGACTACAACGCGATGGCTCGGCGAAGCTATCATGGCACTCCAGCGAGTCCGGCTCGCCCCGGTGGCAAGGCCGCATAATGAGGATTAAAAGATGATCGTTCGCGAGCTGAATTACGAAGGGTCTTCACCCCTTCTTTATTTGGTCGCGACTCCGATTGGCAATCTCGGCGAATTCACGCCGAGGGCCATCGATATTTTGAAACAAATGGACTTCGTTGCTTGTGAAGACACCCGCAATTCCGGTTTGCTTTTGCAAAGATTTTCGATTAATAAGCCTCTCATCTCCTGCCACGAACACAACGAAGAAAGCGCCAGCGATAAAATCATTGCTCTTCTAAAAGGTGGCAAGAAAGTCGCCTATGTTTCCGATGCGGGTTATCCTGTGGTTTCTGATCCCGGAAACCGCCTAGCCAAACGCTGCCTTAAGGAAGGCATCAAAGTTGCGGTCGTCAATGGGCCTAACGCGGGCATCTGCGCCCTTGTTGGCTCCGGCCTCGACGCCGAGCATTTCTATTTTTATGGCTTCTTACCAGCGAAAAGTTGCGAACGGAAGGCTGAACTGCAAACGCTTGCCTCCCTCTCCTGCACCCTGGTTTTCTATGAGTCGCCCCACCGAATCAAAGCGATGCTAATAGACGTGAAGGATACGCTCGGCGGAGAACGACCCGCTTGTTTATGCCGTGAACTGACCAAGGCCCATGAAGAGTACATTCATGGCACTTTGGCTGAAATCGCTGCTCTCGACGAGGTTACCTTAATCGGGGAGATGGTCCTCGTTGTTTCGGGCGCCAGCAAGACCGCGAAAGAGCTATCCGATGCGGATATTGCGATGATTTTGAAAGAAAAACTCGTCTCGCTTTCCGGCAAAGACGCTGTCAAAGAAGTCGCAAAAGAAAACGCGATTCCGAAGAACCGCGTCTATAGCATCTATCTCAGTCTCATGGCCCATTAGGCTTGGCTTGATCAGA
>JALNXP010000314.1 GCA_023230285.1 Bacteroidales bacterium
CGTTTGATGGTGCCTCCTTCGATAAAGGCGGCCTTCATGTCCTGGCCTCCGATATCGAGGATAAAGGAAACTTTCGGCTCGAAATGGCAGGCTGCCGTATAGTGCGCGATGGTTTCAACCACCCCGTTTTCCATGTTGAATGCTTTTTTCAGCAAATCTTCCCCATAACCGGTGACACAGCTTCCTGCCACTTTCAAGTTCTTTCCTGCTTCTATCGCTTTTTGATTGAATTCAGCCAGCCCTTTGTCCACCGTTTCGAGGGAAAGTCCTTTGTTCTTTTCGTAAAAGTGATAAAAGAGGCGGCCTTCGGTATCCACTGCCACGATCTTGGTGGTGGTTGACCCACTGTCTATGCCGATGTAACATTCGTCTGAGGATAGTTCTTCGAAGGTGGTTTGTTTGAGATGGTAATTGCTTTTTGATTCGTTGAAGGCATTGAATTCAGCATCATCGGCAAACAAGGCTTTCAATCTTTTACTGGTATCAGGCGTTTGGTGGTTTGCTTCCTCGAAAATCCGGATGTATTCGGCCAGCGTTTTTGTTTCCGTCAGTTTGGATGCGTTGATGGCTGCACCCCAGGCAGGTATGATTTCCGAATTTTCCGATACGACAATATCGCCGTTACCGGCTTTTAATTCTTCCTGAAAAGCTTTCCTAAGTGCGGGTATGAAATGGAAAGGCCCCCCGCAAAGGAAAATTTTCGGTAAAATATCGTAACCTCGCGAGAGGGAGGTGAGTACCTGCATACTGACTGCATGAAAAACAGAAGCGGCGATGTCTTCCTTACTGACGTTGCGACTCAACAGGTTTTGTACATCTGTTTTGGCAAAGACCCCGCAACGTGATGCGATGGGGTAGATGGTGGTGGCGTTTTCCGCCAAAGTACCGAGTTCGCTGACATCAACGTTCAGAATGTTTGCCATCTGGTCTATGAAGGAACCTGTCCCTCCGGCGCAATTGCCGTTCATTCGGATATCAGGGGTCTTTTTTTTGCGGAAAAAGATCATTTTGGCATCCTCACCACCGATATCGACCAGGGTCTTTATTTCCGGATGTTCACTGGCAATGTACCCGCAAGAAGAAACGACTTCCTGGATGAACGGTAACTTGCATCGTTCTGCTATTCCCATTCCGGCAGATCCGGTGAGGGTCAGCCGGACTTTCGTGTCTCCAATCTTTTCCTGAATGAAGGTGAATATTTCGGCCAGGACACAGGAAATGTTTGCGTGGTGTCTGCGATAATCCTTGAAAAGGAGTTTACCATCCGAATCTAAAGCGGCAACCTTTACAGTGGTGGATCCGGCGTCTAAACCTATATTTATGATTGAATTCATATTTGTTGCTGGAAGATTTTTATGGTTGATCGGGCTTTAAAAAATCTGAAAGTAATCTTTTGACATTTTCTTTTTGTGCGTCAAAAAAGATCTTTTTATTTATTTCATTTCTATCAAAGAATTCGTTGACTAAGGGGTTCAGCAGATACGGAGTGAAAATCATGCTGAAAAAGGTGGCAATAATTTGTTCAATGGGTATGGTCCTGATGGTGCCGGCTTCCATTTCTTTTTTCAATGTTTCGGTCATCATCGACAAGTAGGCTTGTAGCCTTGGGCTATTTTTGATGAAATCATGGATGTTTACAGGATTCCTTTGAACTTCAACGACTACAAAACGAGGTATAAAATCGTTTTGGCGCAATTGAACATCATAGATATCCACAATGATTTTTGCTTTTTCCACAAAAGATATGTCGGTAGAAATCAAACCTTCGATGGCAGGAATGATACCGTCGAGCAGCTGATCGATCAGAACGGAAAATAAATTTTTCTTGGTCCTGAAATAGTAATTGAGTGCAGTCCGGCTAATGCCGGCCCTGTTTGCGATGTCCTGCATTTTTGCTTTTTCCAAACCGTTTTCCAAGAAAACCTGCTTGGCTGCATCTATAATTTTTTGTTCGGTATTTTGGGAATTGTTTTCTTGGTTCATCTATTTTTATATTTCCTGACACGCGTGTCAGACATGCGCGACAAAGATAATAAAATCCAATTGTTTCAACGATTTTAGAGGAAATTTTAATAAAATGACAAGATGTTTGGAATTTGTAGGATTTGACGACGTCGCTACATCATCATCTTCATGATCTTATACCATAAGGTCAAAGGTTCTGTGTGGCAAAAATTTGTCAGATAATCCTGCTTTTTATGGATACATCCTAATGAAATAAGACAAAAAGTATACGGATGTATACAATCAATATTAATTGATCAATAATTTTTCTGTGTTTGTTCCGGATTTTACGATATACATTCCTGGCGAAAGTAAAATTATTATTTCATCGCCGGATCTTATTAATTCATTGTAAACCAATATACCCGAAATATTGTAAATGCGAATGCTATCTTCTGACAGAGAGGTATTCATATGCACTTTCCCGTCTGATGACCATATATGGGTATTTGATGCTTTTTTGTCTTTAATGTCTGAAACATATGGATAAGTAACACTATCTTTATCCAACATTGTCCAATTTTTGTCTTTTGAGATTGTAAAATGTACTGTAGTGACCTCGTTTTTTTCAATAGTAGATTTACCATCAAAAAGGTATATACAACCT
>JALNXP010000048.1 GCA_023230285.1 Bacteroidales bacterium
TACGAGTTCTACGCTGCTGATGCTGTTGATGTCGCCGCTGAGATGAGAAAAATTTCCTGTTTTAAGGTTCGTTTTCTCGCAACTGTTTTTCAGTGCAGGATACAAAATTCCATCAACAAGCGTTGTCTTGCCGGAGCCGCTTACGCCGATGACAACTGTGATTACATTTAATGGGAATTTTACTGTTATATTTTTTAAATTAAACTGTGTGGCATCGTGAACAGTGATGAAATTACGTGGTTTTCGTTTGTATAAAGGTGGCTTTACCGACAACTCGCCGCGTAAATATTTGGCTGTCAGTGTGTCTGCTTGCAGCATTTGCTCTATGGTTCCGGAAAACACAACTTCTCCGCCAAGTCGCCCTGCTAAAGGTCCTATGTCTACAATATAGTCTGCAGCGCGGATAATGTCTTCGTCATGTTCTACTACAATAACTGTATTTCCAAGGTCGCGAAGTTTTTTTAATGTTTCTATAAGTCGCATGGTGTCACGCGAATGTAAGCCTACACTCGGCTCATCAAGTATGTACATCGAATTTGCCAAATTGCTGCCTAAGGCAGCCGACAAGTTTATACGCTGCATTTCACCGCCGGAAAGTGTTGAGGATTCCCGACTTAAGGTGAGGTAGTTTAATCCTACCGAAGATAAAAATCCAAGCCGTTGACGTATCTCTTTTAAAATCCTCCCGCCTACAGCCATCTGCTCGGCATCTAATAATAAATCGTTGAAATAGACATTCAAATCTTTGATAGGCGTATCTAAAAAATCAATGATGGTTTTACCGTTAAATTTTACGTAACAGGCTTCTTTTCTTAGCCGTTTGCCTTTACAAACAGGACAACGTGTTTTACCTTGAAAGCGGGATAAAATTACTTTGTATTGTATTTTATAACTTTTGGATTTTACATATTTGAAAAAATCATTGATGCCTTCAAAGTAAGGAGAGCCTTCCCAAAGCATGTCGTATTCCTTTTCCGTTAATTGTGCTATCGGTTTGTGGATGGGGAAATTGCTTTTTTCTGCATTTTTGATGAGGTCTTCTTTCCATAATTGCATCGTCTCGCCTCGCCAGCAAACTACAGCATCTTGAAATACAGATAGTTGCTTGTTGGGTATCACTAAATCTTCATCAATGCCGATAATTTTTCCATAACCTTCACATTCAGGACAAGCACCGTATGGATTGTTGAAGCTGAATAAGTTAGGCTCCGGTCGCTCAAAAATTATCCCGTCGGCTTCAAAATTTGTAGAGTATTCTTCAGTAGTCGTTGTATTCGTCTCATCTGTTGTAATTACAAAGCAATGTCCGTCTCCTTCGTAAAGTGTTGTCTGCACAGAATCTGCTATGCGGCTTTTCATCTCGTCAGAAAAGCCCTGCATTTTAATTGCATATCTGTCAACCATAATCAACAACTCCCCTTTAGCCGCAATTTTTGCAAGTAACCCCGGATTGTTGTTGATGTCTTCTATAGGCGTAATTTTAATGTCATTGTCTTCATATAAAACTATACGTGAAAATCCCTGTTCCAACAATAATTGTAATTGCTTGCCTATTGTAACTTTTTCCGTCTTTATTTTATAACAGATATAACATTTTTGACCTGTCGATTTTGAGGTAATAACGTCAACAATGTCGGAAACAGAGTGCTGCTTGACTTCGCAATTTGATATTGGCGAGTAAGTTTTTCCAAGCCGTGACATAAACAACTTTAAGTATTCGTATATTTCTGTAACAGTGCCTACTGTTGACCGCGAATTAGTTGTGTTTACACGTTGTCCTATTGCAATACTTGGAGATATGCCGCTGATGCTGTCTACATCAGGTTTACTTATCTTGCATAAAAATTGGCGTGCATAAGAACTTAAACTTTCTACGTATCGGCGTTGTCCTTCAGCATATAAAGTGTCAAAAGCCAAAGAAGATTTGCCGGATCCGGACACACCGGTGATTACTACCAATTTATCTCGAGGAATGTCTAAAGATATGTCCTTTAGATTATTAACTCGCGCTCCCTGAATATGAATAGTGTTTTCTCTCATTGCGCCGCAAAGGTACACGAATTTTTGATATTATTATTTACAGCTAGTCAAAATTATATATGATAATTCTGAATTTATGTGATGAAGAAAGATGATTTTTAAAAAGAAATGTACCTTAGTAATAAAGAGTCCGTTATGCCTGTCCTTGAAACAAAATCATCAGTAGATGAAAATTTTGACTTGTTCCTCGCATTTACTATCTTTTTTGTTTTTTCATAGTCTATGTACGGGTGTTTCAGAATTTGCTTAAATTCTAATCTGTTGACATTAATTTTGCTGATTATACTGTCGTTGATGATGATATGTTTTTCAATGTTCGGGAAATTTTCTTCTGTGATGCCATAAATTTCTAATAATTGCTTGGAGCAAACAAAGCCGCCAAGTTTGTCGCGGTATTTTATTATCCTGCTTGCAAATGTCGGTCCTATGCCCGGAATTGGAAGCAATGCCGCCGAATCAGCTGTGTTCAACTCCACTAATTTTATTTTAGGTTTCATCTGCTCCACCTTTATTAATAAGGAGTCATAAGCATTTTCGGAAGATGAGGCTGTCATCGTATTTTTATGCGAAAATACAATGTTCAACAGTAATAAACTTAAAATAATTACTGCTAACGATATTATTCCCTTTCTATCGCGCCGCGAAAAATATAAAAACTCTTTCATGTTATGTGGTATTTGTTTAATGTTTATTTGTTTAACTTATAATTTTGCATTTTCAAACTTCTTAGTCAGTTAAGATTTTTGCGCCGATTTTGCATTTCAAACAAAATTTGTTGTCGCAATACTTCTGTTTTAGATATAATAATGCCTGAGAGTGCATCGCATTTTTAGGTATTACGTTCAGATTTTTCCATTGTCTTATTATTTTGTTGTTTTCCGCAGAAATATTTTCGAATATAGATAAGGCACGATTGCATAAAAGTTCATTGTTGTGAGCCTTGCCGTAGAAAAATATTAATGGTAAAATAGTGTTAATCAAGATGATGTCGATAGAGCTGATCCCTATGCGTCTGTCTTCCGTATTGGTCTTTTTGTCGAAAACTATATGATTTTGCCAATAATCATTGATGGGTATGCCGAATAATTTGTAATAATCTTGAAGAGAGTCAATGGTTAAGAAGTTGTCGATGCCGTTGAAATTTTTTTGCATGAAGGCTGCGCATTGCGACATTCTTATACATGGAAAATTTGCAGGACGAATTCTCATGTATTTCCAGCGACAGCTGATTTGTGGCTTGATATTCAGTAGTTTAGAGAAATATTTGTACTCTTTAAACAGCAATTTCGGATAATCATCTTTGAAATGTTCATTCAACATATTTGCTTGTCCAAAGAATAAGGCATCAACTATATTTGCCCTATCTGAATACTTCCGGACAAACTTTTGAGGCAGCGAGTCGGCGGTCGCTTCGAAAGCATCATTATTGATACGAAAGCCGAAATTTCTGATAATCAATTTATAACAAAGTTCATCGAAATTGTTGTTAATATTACTTGATAAAGTATGGATGTTTTCTAATTTTGTTTCTAAAGATTCAAAGAATGCAGTTTCTAACATGTTAAATATTATGTATTTAGGTACATTGCTGATGTTATTTTGACAAGCTATAAAACCTGAAAGACTTAACATGTCATTATATTTTTCGAGTAAAAAGTCGGGAATAAGTTTACTTAATTCTATCGTAGGAATTGCATCACCATGAAGATAGCATACAGTTGCATCATTAAGCCAAACAACATGGCATATAACGTTAGCGTAATTTGCATCTAATTGATGACAATGTAAAAACCAATCTGAAGATTTTACATGTATCTCGACATTGCCATACCAAAGTGTGTTGTCAATAATCATCTGAGAATTAATGAAGTCGGGACCTTGGTTGCTGTTTAAGGTTCCGGGATTGATAATGCTGACTTTTTTCCCGTCAACAGTTATAGCGAATTGCTGAATGACACGCTGCTGCCAGATAAAAGCTAAAAGGTTCTCGTTAATCATGATGTAAAATAATTATCGTTTTTACCTACTAATCATAAAAAATTCAAAATGTCCGAACAAAATGAAAAATTTTTTTGTAAAATATAATACATATAAAATAAAATAGTAAATTTGCAGAAAAAAATGGAAGAAGTAAATCTTATATTGGAATCGATAGAGGCAAAAGTAAAGAAACTTATTGGTGAAAATCAAGAATTACGAAAAGAAATAGAAATAATAAAAACAGATAATAAAGTAATAAACAATAACTTAACAGACGAAATAAATATATTAAATAACAAACTATCGGAAGAGAGAGAAAAGCAACTTAGGGATAAAAACAGCCTCAAAGAGTTGTTACAGGAAATAGAAGGATGTTTGACAATTTATTCTAATGAGATAAAATAAATGGAAAACGAAGATATAAAATCGGTAACAATAAATATTCTTGGCAGAACTTATCAGATAAAAGTTAAGTCTGGCGATGAAAATGGACTAAGAGGGGCTGAAAGTGAGTTGATGAAATTAATAGATTTTTTTAAAAATACTTATTCGTATAAAGACGATAAGGATTTATTAGCGATGTCGGCACTGCAATTTGCAGTTAAGGCGATGTTTTTCGAGAAGATTTATGGCTCCGGACAATTAAATAAAGAGGAGAAACAAGATGTTCTCAGTAAGATAAAAGAAATAGATAATTTATTAAACTTAACTGATTAAAAAACATAAAGATAGACTCGCATTAGTTCAACAGTTGAAAAACTCAACATTTTACAACTAAGGATTCTACTCGAAAATTGATATATAAGAATAGGCCTCAGTAATTGGGTTGTAATAACCCCAGTGGACATTCGTGATATCCGGGGGATCCTGATCTTTATTTTTATGGAGTTTTTCTTGAACTCCCGAACTTTTGCGAGTTTTTTTTCTGTCTTCCGGCAAAATTACAAATTTATGCCAACAACTTTAATCATAGCTGTAATTGTAGCTATAGCAGGCGTGGGATTGGGAATCCTCCTTGCAATGACAATCTTAAAAAAATCACTTACTAAAAAAAGTCAACAACTTATAACAGAGGCAGAAGAAAAAGCAGAAATTATCAAAAAAGATAAAGTGCTGCAAGCTAAAGAAAAGTTTTTACAACTTAAAGCAGATTTCGACAAACAATGTCAAGAACGTAATAGTAATATTCAAAAGAACGAGAATAAACTGAAACAACGTGAATTAATTGTTAATCAGAAGATTGAAGAACTTCAGAAAGAAAAAAACGACAATGCCAAATTGCAATCTACTCTTGAAGCACAAATAGAACTTACCAATAAGAAGCAGGCAGAAATAGATAAACATCATAAAGATTCTGTTGCAGCTCTTGAAAAAATATCAAATCTTACTGCCGAAGAAGCCAAACAACAGCTGGTAGAGAGTATGAAGGAAGAAGCAACAGCCGAAGCAATGGTGATGATTAGAGATATAGTTGATGAGGCTAAATTGACAGCAAATACCGAAGCAAAGAAAATAGTTGTAGAAACTATCCAGCGTACAGCTACAGAAAATGCCATAGAAAATTCAGTATCGGTATTTCATCTTGAGAATGATGAAGTTAAGGGTCGCATTATTGGCAGAGAAGGTAGAAATATTAAAGCCCTTGAATCTTTAACCGGTGTAGAGATTATTATAGATGATTCTCCGGATTCGATAACACTTTCCGGTTTTGATCCAGTAAGAAGAGAGATAGCAAGGTTGTCGCTGCACAAACTTGTGGCAGACGGCAGAATACATCCGGCAAGAATAGAAGAGGTTGTCGCCAAAACTACTAAACAGATAGAACAAGAGATAATAGAAATAGGTAAACGTACTTGTATTGATCTTGGTGTTCATGGTATTCATTCCGAATTGATTAGGTTGATAGGTAAGATGAGATATCGTTCTTCTTATGGACAAAACCTGCTGCAACATTCTAAGGAGGTTGCTAATCTGTGTGCTACCATGGCTGCCGAACTTGGCTTGAATCCCAAGAAGGCTAAACGTGCCGGCTTGTTGCACGACATAGGCAAGGTGCCAGACCAAGAGCCGGAAATGCCGCACGCTCTTTATGGCATGAAAATAGCCGAAAAATATAAAGCTATTGGTGCTCACCATGATGAAATTGAAATGACCTCGCTGCTGTCACCAATAGTTCAAGTTTGTGACGCCATCTCCGGCGCACGCCCGGGCGCACGCCGCGAAATAGTGGAGGCTTATATCACAAGATTGAATAAATTGGAAGAACTTGCACTCGAATTTCCGGGAGTTATCAATACTTACGCTATTCAAGCCGGTAGAGAACTGAGAGTTATCGTCAACGCCGACAAAGTGTCTGATGCTGAAGTTCAACAAATATCCTTTGAACTGTCAAAGAAAATTCAAAGCGAAATGACTTATCCGGGACAAATCAAAATAATGGTTATCAGAGAAACTCGCGCAATAAATTATGCAAAATAATTTGTTGCGCACCTATATTATAAATTAATCTTATTAGCTCATGTATCCTATTGAATCTGTAATCTTTGACCTCGATGGCGTGATTACAAAAACTGCTGTAGTACATAGTGCTGCATGGAAAGAAATGTTCGACGAATATTTACACTACCGTACTGATACACTCGGCGAACCTTTTGTGGAATTTTCTCACGAAACCGACTATATTAAATATGTAGACGGAAAGCCAAGATATAAAGGTGTTGCCGACTTCCTGACATCACGCAATATAGTGTTGCCTTATGGTTCTCCTGAAGATGCACCCGGCTTCGATACTGTCTGTGCGTTGGGTAATAAAATAATAAGTTTAATGAAATTATTAAAAAAGATGGTGTGGAACTCTATGACTCAACAATAGAGTTCATTCATCAACTTCATAAAAAAGGCGTAAAAATAGCTGTGGCTTCAAGTTCCAAAAATTGTCGACCAATATTGGAACGTATGCAGTTGATAGACCTTTTTGAAACTTGTGTCGATGGTACCGTCTCCGCTGAACTTCACCTTAAAGGTAAACCGGAACCAGACATATTTACTACTGCCGCCGATAACATGCATTGCTCATACAGAAATTCTGTAGTGGTAGAAGATGCCGTAAGCGGCGTGCAGGCAGGACGAAAAGGTAATTTCGGTCTCGTCATAGGAATAGCTCGCGAAAACAACCATAGAGACCTCGAAATCAATGGTGCCGATATTGTCGTCAGCGACATCTCCGAAATTTCTCTTAAAGAATTGGAATATTGGTTTAAACATGGTATTGACGAAGATAATTGGAGCATAACTTATAAGGATTATGCCCCCGAAAAAGAGAAAAGCCGTGAAACTTTGATGACCGTGGGTAACGGATATTTTGGCACACGCGGCTCTATGCCGGAATGTTCCGCAGGTAAAACCAATTATCCGGGTACTTATATGGCAGGATTGTATAACAGACTGACATCTAAAGTCGGCGACAGATATATCGAAAATGAAGATTTCGTGAACTGCCCTAATTGGACAACTTTTAAATTTAAAGTAGATGAAGATGATTGGGTTAATATCAATGAATGTAAAATTCTATATGTCGAAAGAAATTTGAACTTAGCTAACGGCGAACTATTCAGAATTATATGTGTACAAGACCAGACAGGTAAGCAACATATAATCGAAAATTATAGAATGGCATCAATGCACGATTATCATGTTGCTGCCGAAAAATATATTTTCAGTCCGGTTAATTACTCCGGCAAGGTAACTATCGCCACGGGAATAGACGGCAATATCATAAACGCCGGCGTGGATAGATATTCTCAACTGAATCAGCAACATCTGAAATATGTAAATGCAAATATCGAAGATGATGTCATAACTGTTCAAGTTGAAACAGTGAACTTGCATATAGGAGTAACAGAAGCGGCGAAAATTATTTGTGATAAAAAACGCTCGAAAAAGTGTGTAAAACATTCCGCTGCATTCTTGGAATATAAATTTAACCTTGTTCCGCGACAAGAAATCGAAATACAAAAAATAGTGTCAATCTATAATACGTTGAACGACAAGAATATAGCTGCCAAAGCCGTGGAAAAAGTTAATGAGTATGATAGTTATGACGAACTTATTTTTAAAAGCGAGGCTTCGTGGAAAAAAATATGGAAAGAAATTGACATCAAAATAGATGGTGACAGGTTAGCACAAAAGTTGATAAGACTGCATTTGTATCATCTGATGGTGTCGTTTTCGCCTCATAATAAGCATTTTGATGCAAGTATAACAGCTCGCGGTTTGCATGGTGAAGCATATAGAGGACATATTTTTTGGGACGAAATTTTTATTCTGCCATTTTATTGTATGCACTTTCCTGATGCAGCCAAAGCAATGTTGATGTATAGATACCGCCGTTTAGATGCTGCGAAAAAATATGCTGCCGATAACGGTTACAAAGGCGCAATGTTTCCTTGGCAAAGCGGTAGCGATGGTAGAGAAGAAACTCAAACAGTACACCTTAATCCTGTTTCAGGAGAATGGGGACCTGATTATAGCTGCCTGCAACGTCACGTTTCGTTAGCTATTGCATATAATGTTTATCAGTATTTTCATATTACCGGCGATGTACAATTCTTGATTGATAACGGATTGGAAATGTTGTGGGAAATTTGCCGTTTCTGGACTTCTAAATCGGAATGGAATGAAACGACACAGCGTTATTCTATTTCCGGCGTAATGGGTCCTGACGAATTTCATGAGAAATATCCGGATTCAGATAAAGGCGGACTTAAAGATAACGCATATACTAACATCATGACTTCGTGGGTGTTGAATATCGGTGCCAACCTTTATGAGGACTTTTGTAAAGATGCTGCGAAAAATGTCATCACAAAAATCAATCTTGCTGCTGATGAGGTTGCTAAATGGAGAGATATTGCTCTAAAATTGAACATCATTGTTGAAAATGATATTATTTCTCAATATGACGGCTATTTTGCACTTAAAGATTTAGACTGGGATAGTTATAGAGCTAAGTATGGTAATATTTACCGTATGGACAGATTGCTGAAAGCCGAAGGCTTGTCACCTGATGATTATAAGGTTGCAAAACAAGCAGATACATTGATGGTGTTCTATAATTTGAACGCTATAGAGGTTACTTCTATATTGAAGTCGATGAAATATAAACTTTCAAACAATTATATAGATAATAATTTGAAATATTATCTTCAAAGGACATCTCACGGTTCTACTTTGAGTAGAGTAGTACATGCTCAACTTGCCGGTATCATAAACGACAAGGCTCTTAGTTGGTCTCTTTATCATGATGCTTTAATCAGTGATTATGATGATACTCAAGGTGGTACGACAGCTGAAGGTATACATGCAGGGGTGATGTCGGGGACAATATTGATTGCCATGTTTTCTTTCGCCGGCATAGATGTTACAGGTGATGCAGTTGAGATGAGAGAGCAAAAACTTCCAGAACATTGGAATAAAATCAGCGGGAAGTTTAAATTTAAAGGTAAAACGTATGTATATTAAATATTTCAGTTATGTTAAGCGATGTATTACTTATAGAAGAAAAGCATGAAAAAGCTGCTAAGGCAATTTTCGATATTATAGAAAAAAGAAGAAAAGATAACAGTAGATTTGTGGTTGCCATTTCCGGTGAATCCGGAAGCGGGAAAACGGAGTTATCACATTGTATTGCAAAAGAATACAAGAAAATAGGCTTGAAAGGTAAACCTTTGCATACCGACAATTATTATCTGACATTGCCGGAAGAACGTAATGCGTGGCGTGAAGCTCACGGTCCGTCTTTTGTCGGCGATACAGAATACGATTGGGCGACTCTCAACGCCAACATAAATTCTTTTCGCAGAGGCGTTACTGCTTATATGCCTTGCGTGGACATCGTTACTGACCAAGTAGACCATTTAGTTTCTGATTTTTCACGTGTTAATGTGTTGATATTAGATGGATTATATGCGTTGAAAGCTGAAGATGTTGACTTGCGTGTTTTTATTGACATAACCTATTTTGAAACTAAGAAAGCTCAGTTGAAACGCGGTAAAGAAGCCCAAACGCCACTAAGAGCGATGGTGCTTCAAAGAGAACATGAAGTTGTTTCGGGAATGAAACCTACCGCTGATGTAATTATAGATAAGGATTATAACGTTTTAGAACTGTAGAAATATGGCAATGTTTGAAGACAGTGTTACAAGAACAGAACTAAAGTCTTTAGGAGAATTTAAACTTATAGACCATATCACCGAAGACTTTACACTTAACAATAAATCATCGGTATATGGAGTTGGCGATGATTGTGCTGTGTTGTCGTATCCTGATAAAAAGGTGCTTGTGTCAACGGATTTGCTTGTTGAAGGAGTGCATTTTGACATGGTGTATACACCTTTGATGCACCTTGGATATAAAGCGGCAGTAGTGAATTTTTCCGATGTTTATGCGATGAACGGCAGACCAAAACAGATAACTGTCGGCATAGCTGTATCTAACCGTTTTAGCGTAGAAGCCGTGAAGGAGATATATGCCGGCATTAAGCAGGCTTGCAAAAATTATCATGTAGACATGGTTGGCGGTGATACAACTTCAAGCATAAGCGGATTATTCATCTCTATTACTGTTATCGGAGAAGTTGACGAAAATAACATTGTCTATAGAAATGGAGCGCAAAATAATGACTTGATATGTGTTTCAGGCAACTTGGGTGCAGCATATATGGGCATGTTGGTTCTTGAAAGAGAAAAAGAGACATGGAAAGGAAATCCTAATATGCAGCCCGACCTCGCCGGCAACGAATACGTCTTGCAACGTTTTTTACGTCCCGAAGCACGCTTCGATATTGTGGAAATCTTAGCTGCTAAAGATGTAATTCCTACTTCTATGATTGACATCTCGGACGGACTCGCTTCCGAATTGCATCATATCTGTAAACAGTCTAAAAAAGGTTGTAATATCTATGAAGATAAACTGCCTGTTGACCCTGCAACAATATTAGCAGCGGAAGATTTTAATATTAACCCGATAACGGCGGCTATGAATGGCGGTGAAGATTATGAACTGCTCTTTACCATAAAACAAAGTGATTACGAAAAAATAAAGTCAATACCACAGATTTCTATTATTGGTCATATTACTGATAATGAAGGTATTTTGTCTCTGATAACCAAAGATAATGTTACTATAGACATTAAAGCTCAGGGTTGGGATTCTTTTACAGAATAGAGATATGTTGTTCAAAAATAACATAAATGCAGTTAACGATACGCTGAAAGTTTTGCCAGACAGTCCGGGTGTGTATATGTATTTTGATGAAGCCGGAACGATAATTTATGTAGGTAAGGCAAAATCTTTGAAAAAGCGTGTTGCTCAGTATTTTAATAAAGATGTGTCGGGTAAAACCAAGGTTATGGTTGGTAAAATAGCCGACTTAAAAACCATAGTAGTCAATACTGAAGCCGATGCTTTATTGCTTGAGAATAATCTGATAAAGGAACATAAGCCTCGCTATAATATTTTGCTGAAAGATGATAAAACATACCCGTGGCTGTGTATCAAAAATGAAAACTTTCCTCGTGTTTTTAAAACACGTAACAAAGTTGATGATGGCTCGGAATATTTTGGACCATACGCTTCTGTCCGCATTCTGAATACTTTAATAGATTTGATAGCTAAAATATATCCACTGAGGACATGCAGACATGCACTGACTGATGATAATATAAAAAAAAGAAAATATTCTTTATGTTTGAAGTATCATATTAACAGATGCTTAGGACCATGTGTCGGCTTGCAATCTGCTGAAGATTATAATGTTGCATTGAAGCATGTTAGAGACATTATCACAGGAAAGTTGTCGACAGTTATTAAAAATCTGGAAATCGACATGTATGAGTTTGCCGATAAACTTGAGTTTGAAAAAGCTCAAATTGTAAAGGAAAAGATAGAAT
>JALNXP010000315.1 GCA_023230285.1 Bacteroidales bacterium
AGGAGAAGATCAGGGAAGCAGGCAAACTCCGGATAGAAGGAAAGGAATATGTAGTGCAGGACGGAGACATCATGCACTTTCTTTTCAATGTCAACAAACAAGCGAAATGAACGCTTGAGACTTTCCTGCTGACGGAAACGGAAAACGTTCGGGATGGTTCCTTTGGGAATCCGTCCCGAAGTATTGCTTATCCTCGATAGTTGGTCGTTGTTGCAGGGATGCCGTATCTCTGGGCGGATTTCTTTGAAAGGAATCTCGCCCCATAGAACAAGAGGATACAGCCGGCTGGAATGATGAGGAACCAAGGTATGTGAATCATCAGCAACAAATATCCCACAATCGATATTGTGGCTGCAAAGACAGCGTACGGGATCTGTGTCGTGACATGATCCATATGATCGGATCCCGCGAATGTCGAGGATATGATTGTGGTGTCCGAGATAGGGGAACAATGGTCTCCGAAGATTGATCCACTCAGTACTGCTCCTACGGTTGCGTATACGATCCAGTTCAAATCATTGCCTGTCGCAGCCAAGACGAGAGGCAAGGCGATCGGACTGATGATGGACATGGTCCCCCATGAGGTTCCGAGCCCAAAGGAAAGAAGCATGCATACAAGGAATACCATGACCGGGAGAATCGCCGGTAAATCCTTTACCAGCGGGAGCATCACCCCGATGGTGTAATCTGCCGTCCCCACCGCATCGCATGCTGCTTTCAAGGCCCATGCGAACACCATGAGCAAAAATGCGACGAACATGGTCTTTGCTCCCTGCATGAATGTTTGCATCAGTTCAGAAAATTTCATGATTTTGAAGGCAAGCCCAAGAATAATACCCATTATCGTCATGCCGAATGCACCCCACAATAAGGAAAGGGCGGTATCTGAATTTCCCAACGCTTCGGAAAAGCTGGATGCTTTTGGACCGCCACCGGTCCACCACATTCCGAACAACGCCAACGTAATCAACGTGGCGATAGGAAGGATAAAAGACATGATGGAAAGATGTGTCTCACATACTTCGCCCACTTCCTGCTCAACGGCTCCCGCAGGAACGCCATCGTCCCGAATGAGTTTTCCCGTTGTCCTCGCTCTGAATTCCGCCTTCAGCATGGGGCCGAAATCCCATCCGGTAAGTGCGACGATAAATACGAGTGCGACAGCAAACCAGCAGTACAACATATAAGGGATGGAATGAATCCAGATGGCATATGCGCTTGTGCCCAAAACCGCGGCTCCTCCGATGGTAGTGAGTGCCACCGCTATGGTGTTTGTCTGGAAACCAGCCCAGTCAGAAATAGGCGCCAGGCCAGAGACGGGGGAAGAGGTTGAATCAAGAAGATAGGCGAATTTCTCACGTGAAATTCTGGTTTTGTCCGACAGGGATTTGGTCGCTGTTCCGACGATGGCGGTATTTGCATACTCATTGAAGAAGATGATCACGCCCATGAGGGCAATGAATACTTGTGAGCGCTTGCTTGTCCCGATCTTCTTTTCCAGTTTTTTTACCAATGCTTGTCCTCCGCCAAGCTTGTACATAATTCCGATGGCTCCTCCGATGACAAACAGAAAAAGAAAGTACTCTGATTGCCACGTATCCCTCAGTTGCAACGCCGACCAGTCCCATGTTTTGGCGATGGCTGCGAACAAATTCCCGTGGGCAAGCAACAACCCACCCACCAGTGCACCGCAAAACAGAGAAGAAATGACTTCCTTTGTGAGAAAGCACAATACGAGTGCGGTCACAGGAGGAAGTAACGACAAAACCCCGTATGAATCCATACATTACCCTTCCTTATCAACAAAAAAGGCGTTTTCCGTCTTTGGAAAACGCCCTTGTTTTGTGGTAGATCATCTCGCATCCTTCCGCAAAGTGTCAATGGTCCGAGCCTTGTTTTTTCTTGTGGGAAAAAAGCAAAAGAGGCTTATTTCCAACTCACACTGAACTCGATGGGTTTCTCCAACAGAAGGAAGTCGATGAGAGGGAAGCTGAACTGGTAGCTTTTCTCCGCCGTTTTCTTTCCGCCGGAGAATGTGGTAATGGGTCCCGGAGTCTCCAGATTGAGAACGATTCGAGAATCGGAGATGGCGTTGGGACCTTCTTCGCCAAGCATGAAGCTGATCATATCCAGATAATCCGCCTCGGAAATCCCCTGATTATATGTCGGGCCGAACGGTTCGAAATTCTTGTCGGCGAGAAAGGGGATGACTTTGGTCAGTTGAGGATAGTTGTCCAAATCCAAGTGGAACGTGAGGGTGTTGCCTTTGACGGTCAAAAGCGTCTGGTTCTTTTCCGCACCGAGATCGGAGAGGAGACTTGACACACTCTTGAAGGAGAAAACTCCTTTATAGGCTCGTTCCCCGATCTTCGAAAACGAGACGTCAGTCATTCCGTCGCCTCCTTTGAGGCTCTTTTCCATGTCGGAGACTGCCTTGTCCATCACGGATTCCGGATTTTTCTCATCGGAAAATTCTTCGAAATCGTTCAACACATCAACGAAAAACGGCTCGACGGAAAGGGAAATATCCGATTTTCCGTTTCCGCCTGGTGCAATGGCGAGCTGTTCGGTGACGGC
>JALNXP010000316.1 GCA_023230285.1 Bacteroidales bacterium
GGGGTAGGTAATTTCCGGATGATAATGATTTTTCGAGATGTCTTCGAGAGCGGCCAAAAGTTTTTCGACGTGCTCTTTCTTCGTCCCGATGGCAAAGATGCCCAGAATGGCATAGGTCTCGGCCAATTCCATCATGACTTCGTATTTTTCTTTTAAGAGATGATAAAGCTGAAAACCATCGATGTCGAGATGATCGAGACCAATAACGAGTTTGCTCTCATCGTAGTTATAGGAACCATGAGCCAAAAAATGCTCACGGCCTTCATCGATGAAGCCGGGAATCTTGTGAATCTCTTGCCGAGCGTAAGCCGCGAGTTCATAAGTCCGTTCCATCGCCGCGGATCCTTCATCTGAAGCCATATAACTTCGGGCCGCGTCAACTGAGGCAATCAAAATGCCTGAGGGCGAAGTGGTGTTGATGACATTAAGCGATTTTTGAACGTCGGCGCGAGAAAACATCGTCGTATGCATGAGTAAGACCGAACTCTGCGTCAACGAACCAACGGTTTTGTGGAAGGAGGCCGCTGACATATCGGCGCCGGCCGCCATCGCCGACATCGGACAATGTTTGCAGTTGAAGTAATAATGGGCACCATGGGCTTCGTCACAAAGAACCGCCATATGGTGTTCATGGGCGAGTTTGACGATGTCTTCGAGGGGTCCGACCGAGCCAAAGTAGGTCGGGTTGATGACGAAAACCGCCTTAGCCGAAGGGTTGCGGATGATGGCCTTGCGCCAACCTTCAAGCGAAGGCTGGTTGGCAATCTCCAAATCGTTATCGATCTCCGGCATGACATAGACGGGGACCGCACCAGAAAGAATGAGACCATTGATAATCGACTTATGAACGTTGCGGGGCAGAAGGATTTTTTCGCCAGCTTTCACCGCAGTCAGAATCATCGCTATGATGCCGCTCGAGGTACCGTTGATAAGGAAGAAACCCTCATCGGCACCGCAAGCATCGGCCAAGAGTCGTTCGGATTCGAGAATAACCTCATGCGGCTTCGCTAAGTTATCAAGGCCGATCGGGGCGTTGACATCGCAGCGGTAAATTTCGTGGCCGAAGAGTTCGGTTGCCGCGTTGATGATGTTGCCCATGTGATGGCCGGGAACATCGAAAGGCGCAACGTCATCGCTGACGTAAGTTTTGAGGGCGTCCACGTAGGGCGTCTTGCTTTGATCAAGTTTTGCCATATTGCGATGATAGTTTACACGTTTACATAGTAAAAGAAAGAGGCTTCCCTAATCACGGCGAGACATCGAAAGAAAACTAACGGCGCGCCAACTCCGTCTGAAAAAGAAGGTGTAAATCCGCATCATCCAAGTAAGGATAATACGCATCCCAATCGATCTCATTCATTTTGCCCGAGGCATAGTCTTTGACCAACTCATGGAAGCACCCATCGCTGACAAATGGGGCAATCTTCTTAGCGAAGGGATCATGGTTTTTCACCTTCAAAAGAAAGACTTGATCAATCGCGTCATCATCCATGAAAGGCAAGAGATGTTCAAGGCTAATTTTTCCAAAAGAATGGCCTTTTGAAATAATTATTTGAGCAATCATTGCAAGATTCTCGTCCGTGAGGAAGGGAAGCAAGCGCAGAAGATTGAACTCTTCGTCATCACTATCGAGCACCAGTTTAAGAAGCTTGGAAAGGCCCCCATCGCTTGCAAAGGGGTAACAAGCCGCTGGCGAATCGCCTCTTCGATAGGCCGCAAGCATCAACTCATCGACGTCCTCATCCTCGAGAAAAGGCAAAAGGTTCTCCATCGAAATCTCTTGATAAACGCCATCGGGGCTCGCGGCGATTTTTTTAGCAAGCGCCTTTAACTCATCATCATCCAAAAAAGCCAGCATAGTTTTCAACTTCATTGCCGATGTCCTCCTTTCGTCAGATAAGCGATTTCTTCGCGGGTTAATTTGTCTTGGTAGCGGCTTAATGGCAAGGCTAGGCGCCCATCGTTGGCCGCCTTAAGAAGCTGCATCCGCTCAATTCCCGTCGAACGATAAAGAAGTTGACCCATATCGACCTTGAGCGAACCATTGATGACGGAGCGAAGGACAAATTCCCGATCATGCCCTTGATAAGGATCTTCGGGATCGATCTCTGACTTATCTTTGAGGCAAAGGACCTCTTCAAACGAAACATTAAAAGCTTTGGCAAGTTCGATGATATTATCGATGCTTGGGGCGCTCTTGCCCGTCTCCCAAGCGCTGATGGCTTGGCGGGAGACCAACAAAACATCGGCCAACTGGTCTTGCGAAAGATGATGCTCACACCGAAGATCCGCAATCTTTTTCCCCACGAGAACCAAGTCAATCATAGCTGCTTATTAGCATAATCCTCTTGCCAAAGATCTTCGAGCGAAAAAAAGGAGCATTTTTCGCCGGAAGGGTAGTGCCAATCCTGTTGAACGCTTGTCCGCATTTCTCTGATGGCTTCCTTCCAAGCCGGGGTTTTGTTGATCATGATTCTTCCCTCCAACGCCACCATCATAGAAAAGAAAAAATCCCTTGTAACGCAAGGGGTGATTGCGGAAACGAGAGTTGTCTTTAATCCACGAGGCCGA
>JALNXP010000049.1 GCA_023230285.1 Bacteroidales bacterium
CTTAAGGGACTTTATCAAAAATAAAGTCTCTTTTTTTTGTTATTGCTATTTGAAACCTATTGATGTTCTTTGGTTTCGCTACGCTTCACAAAAGAACATCAATTTTTCGCACTTCTTATTTGAAATTTTCTTTTTTAAAAAACGATAGAGATTACTAAAAATGTATTATCTTTACAAATTCAAAGCGTAATTATTTAACATTAAATAAATCAAATACTTAGCAAATGCGAAAATTATTATTACTTGGAGATGAGGCTTTAGCACAGGGTGCTTTAGATGCCGGGCTCTCCGGAGTTTATGCCTATCCGGGCACTCCATCAACAGAAATTACTGAGTATATTCAAAATTCACCGGAAGCAGAAGATTACAGAATTCATTGTGATTGGTCTACTAACGAGAAGACGGCGTTAGAAGCAGCTATAGGCATGTCATATTCAGGGAAACGAGCTTTAGTATGTATGAAACATGTTGGTTTAAATGTTGCGGCAGATCCATTTATGAATGCTTCTATAGTTGGAGCCAACGGTGGTCTTGTAATAGTTTCGGCAGATGACCCTTCAATGCATTCATCACAAAACGAGCAAGATTCAAGAGTATATGGTAAATTTGCTTTAATTCCGACATTAGAACCATCTAATCAGCAAGAATGTTATGATATGGTTCAGTATGGATTTGAGATTTCAGAAAAATATAAAATTCCTGTCTTGATGCGTTTGACGACAAGATTGTCGCATTCACGTTGCGGCGTTGAGTGTAGAGAGCCGAAAGTACAGAACAGACTTCACATTCCTGAAAATCTCAAACAATTTATCTTGTTACCTGCGATATCGAGGCGTAATTACAAATCATTACTTTTGAAACAAGTTGATTTTGTATCTCATGGCGAAACAGACGGATGGAATGTACTAACCATGGGAGAAAACAACAAATATGGCATAGTTACCTCCGGTATTGCCTATAATTATTTGATGGAAAATTATCCAGACAGAAAGGTTCCCTACCCTGTTTTAAAGATAACTCAATATCCGTTGCCGACAAATATGTTGATAAAACTTGCAGCAGAGACTGAGGAGTTGATAATTATAGAAGAAGGTTATCCGTTTATAGAAGAGCAGGTGAAAGGTATTATTCCGGGAAATCTTGTAGTTCATGGTCGTTTAGACGGTACATTACCGCGTGACGGCGAGTTAAATCCCAATTTGGTAGCAGCGGCTCTTGGCATTAAAACGGCAGACCTCAAAGTTGTTCCGGATGTTGTAAAAGCTCGTCCGCCGAAATTATGTGACGGCTGTCCGCATATAAGCACTTATAATGCTATAAATGCGGCACTTGCAGACTATACTCCCGGCAGAGTATTTGCCGACATAGGTTGTTACACGCTTGGCGCATTACCTCCATATAATGCCATAAACTCCTGCGTTGATATGGGCGCATCAATAACTATGGCTAAAGGCGCTTCCGATGCAGGTATATTTCCGGCGATAGCCGTAATTGGCGACTCTACATTTACACATTCAGGCATGACAGGTCTTCTTGATGCTGTTCTTGATAAAGCACCTATTACAGTGTTTATACTTGACAATGAGACTACTGCTATGACAGGCGGACAAGATTCTGCTGCATATTCGAGGATAGAAAGTATTTGTAAAGGAATTGGCGTTGAAGAAAACCATATAAAAGTCATTACTCCGTTACCTAAATATCAAGATGATAATGTAAAGGTGATAAAAGAAGAGTTGGAATATAAAGGTGTTTCTGTTATCATTCCACGCCGCGAGTGTTTACAAACTATAGGAAAGAAAAAAAGACGTCATTAATTTTAAAACAGAATTTACAATGAAATCAGATATAATTTTAGCAGGTGTTGGTGGACAAGGAATTTTGTCGATAGCTGCGACCATAGGTACTGCTGCGGTAGCCGAGGGTTTATATTTAAAGCAAGCCGAAGTGCATGGAATGAGTCAAAGAGGAGGTGATGTACAATCGCATCTTCGCGTTTCGGATTCTCCAATCGCCTCCGACTTAATACCGGCGGGCAAAGCAGACTTGATAATTTCCGTTGAGCCAATGGAAGCATTAAGATATGCGGACATGTTAAGTGATAGTGGATGGATTATCACCAACATATCACCTTTCATCAACATCAACAATTATCCTGAACCGGAGGCAATATATGCAGAAATAAAGAAGATAAAAAATCATGTTATAATTGATGCTGACCGAATAGCTAAAGATTTAGGTACGGCAAAAGCCGCCAACATCGTGATACTTGGTGCGGCAGCAAAATTTATCGACATGCCTTTTGAATCTTTTGAAAAAGCATTAAAAGCTATTTTCGGCAGAAAAGGTGATAAAGTTGTTGAGATGAATATAGCGGCACTGCATGCAGGTGCTAAAGCAGCAGATGAATACATCGGATAAAAACAATTGTTAATCAATTATATATAGTGAAAGAAATAGCGTTAAACATATTGGACATCGCGAACAACTCGATAAGGGCGAAATGTACACTTTTGGAGATTAAGATAACCGAGAGTGTAAAAGACAATCTTTTAACATTGGCTATTATTGATGACGGTTGCGGCATGGATGCTACTACTTTAGCTAAGGTTACGGATCCTTTTTTCTCGTCACGGACTACCCGTCATATCGGTCTTGGTGTACCTTTTTTGAAACAACATGCCGAGCTTGCCGGAGGAAAATTTGAGATAACAAGTACAGTTGGTGTAGGCACTAATGTTTTTGCCACATTTGTATTAAATCATCCCGACCGTCAGCCTTTGGGCGATGTTCCTGATGTTTTGCTTATGCTGATAGCTTCTAATCCCGAAATAGACTTTTATTATTCTTTCACAACCGATGATGATGAACTCGTTTTTGACACGCGAGAGATAAAGAAAGTTCTTGAGGGTATTCCCATTAACTCGCCGGAAGTCTTGAAAATGTTGAAAGACATGATGGTGTTATAACTTATGTATTATGTAAAATCAGATATTTTAATTATTAATTTTTAATAGAAATTTAAAACATGGTAAATTTAATTAATTCAATAATTTTGTTTGCACAGCAAACAGCTCCTGCAGGTGCAGAAGGTGGAAAAGCCGGTAGCGGTTGGTCTTCAATATTATTTTTGGTATTACTTATTGTAGTATTTTATCTGTTCTTCATTCGTCCATCTGTAAAGAAACAGAAAGAGCAGAAAAAGTTTCAAGAATCTATCGGAAAAGGTGATTCTATAGTTACAATAGGCGGTATTCATGGCAAGATAATAGAAGTAAAGGATAAAACTTTTGTTATTGAAAGTGAAGGTTCTCGCATGGAAATAGAGAAAACAGCCGTTAATGCAGAATTTGCTGCTGAAAATAAAAAATAAATAAAAAAACAATAAATCTTGAGGTGGTTAAAATCATATCCGTTTTGGGTTTGCATTTTGCTTGCTTCTGTTTTGTGGTACTTGTATTATCTGTTTAATCCGGCATCTTTTAGCGTTAAGTTGGAAATAGAATGCAGTGGGTTGAAGAGTGGGTATATAGTATCTTCACAATCTGCGCATTACGTTCCGGTATCTTTTACTGTGGAAGGGAAAGATGTTAACAGGGTGAGAGACGAATTTAGTAAATTTGTTGTTTCTGTTGACCTTGGAAGTGTGGATTTGTCTACAGCCGACAGCATAGTGAAGGTAGCATATTTGCTGACACCAATAGTGAAACAACAAATCAACAATGCGCAAAAAAGCAATCTACAGTTTGATATAAAAAGTGATTCTTTATATCTGACTATAGAAAAAGTATCTTCAAAAAAAGTTCCATTGAAAGATGAATTTGAATTTACTTTGCCAAACGGGTATATGCCGCTTCATTCTTCAGGTTATAGTGTAGATTCTGTTGTAGTGTCAGGTTTGGTTTCAGATTTAGACAAAGTAGATTATATAAGTTGCGGGCGGAAAAAACTTGGAAAGATAAAAGAAAAGAAAATATTTATCTTTTATCCTGAAAGATATTACCGGAAATTGATTATAGATCCGGACACTTTGTTGTATGTTGTTGATGTAGACAATTTTACTGAAAACATCATAACGGTGCCAATAAATTTTTCTGATAGTATTTATGAATATAAATTTTTTCCTTCAGAAATAAATATAAGGTATAATGTTTCTGTCCACGATTATTTCGTTGTAACTCCTTCAATGTTTGGCATGAACGTAATTTTTGACGACAGCAGCTCGAATATAGCATATATATTAGTCGACAGATGTCCGTCATTTATCGATATTGTAGATTTTTATCCCACTGTTTACGAATATTTGATGTTTGAAAAATGATTGTAGGTTTAACAGGCTCTATAGCTTCGGGAAAATCGTTTGTAGCAAAGATGTTTGAAAAAATGGGCTATCCTGTATTTTATGCAGACGATGAGGCAAAGAAATTATATTATGACAATGACGTTATAAGGGATTTGAAATCAACAATTTCAGAAGATTTATATAAAGGAAATATTCCTGATTTTGGAAAGATTTCAGAGTTTGTTTTTTCGTGCAGAGAAAATAACAAGTTGCTGTCAGACAGATTATTAGCCCACCTCTACCCTGTTTTACTGAAATGGATTGCGGATAATCCTTCGGATATCAATATTGTTGAGGCGGCGGTTTTGTACGAAAGCGGCTGGGATAAATATGTTGATGTTGTACTTTGTGTGTATTGTGACGAAAAAATCAGAATAGAAAGAATTAAAAAGCGCAATATCAATAATACGGCTAATTATATAGATCGCATAAAATATCAGTTACCTGATGAGGTAAAGAGAGAGAAAGCTGATTATGTTATTGACAATGACGGCGTTAAACCATTGTTGCCGCAAATTGTAGAGTTTTTAAAGTTTGTAGAGAAATGGAAAGAATAGTAGGAGATTTAATCATCAAAAATAATAATATAGTTGCAAAGACTAATTTTATGCCGCAGGATATATTTCTTTATGAGGTAATAAGAGTTCAGAGGTCTATTCCTATATTTTTGAAAGAGCATTATGACCGCTTTGTCAAGTCGCATAACGGCAAGTGTTTAGATTGCAATTTTGAGAATTTTCAGAAGTGTGTTTCGACCTTGATAAAGGCTAATAATATCACGGACTGCAATATCAAAGTCCTCGATGATGACAGAGATTTGTATTTTATCTTCATCAAGAGTCATTATCCGGATGCAGAGACACATAAGAGAGGTATAGATGTTTTGACAGCGAATTTGATGAGGTCGAATCCGAACAAGAAGCAGGTAAATAAGGAGTTACGTTCTACATCTGACAAATTAATAAGTGAGCATAACGTTTTCGAGGTGTTGCTTGTTTCAGATAATCAAGAGATTACTGAAGGCAGTCGTTCTAATGTGTTTTTTATCAAGGATAACATTATTTATACGGCACCCGATGACAAAGTTTTGATAGGCGTCACTCGTAACAAGGTTATCGAGGTGATAAACAGCTTGGGGATAGAGATAAGATACACGGCGTTAAAGAAGGACGAGCTACCGTATGTAGATGGAGCGTTTCTGACGGGGACATCAATAGATGTGTTTAAGATAAAGTCGATAGACGGCAGAGGGTGTGATAGGTCGGCGGCGTTGATAGAGAAAATAGCGGCGGGGTTTTTGATGCTGGGACACGGATTATGATTGGGACACGGATTATGATTGGGACACAGATACACACGGAGGGACACGGATTGGGATGGGACACGGATTTGCGCAGATTTGACGGAGGGACACGGATTATGATTGGGACACAGATACACGCGGATGGACACGGATTGGGATGGGACACGGATACACGCGGATGGACACGGATTGGGATGGGACACGGATACACGCGGATGGACACGGATTGGGATGGGACACGGATTGGCGCAGATTTGACGGAGGAACACGGAGAAATTTTTTTTATTAGTGTTATTCTCTTTATATAGTTTATTGAGATTGAGAATTGTTGGTTTGCTATTTGCGAATTAAAATTGTTTAGAGAGCTTGGTTTTTAGAAAGTTTTCATAGATATCCATTATCCATTATCCATTACCCATTACCCATTACCCATTACCCATTATCCATTTGGTTGCGTACCTACCCTTCTATCTTTTTCTGTCGAAATCTGCCGGAATTTCCCCCCAAAGCTCTGTGTTCCACTTGAGTATCTGAGTTGTGTATGTGTTAGTCTTTAACCAGTTTAATGCTTTATCTACCAAAAAAAACAGACGTTCATTTTCTTTGGTATGCGGACATTTTGTATTAACTTTTTTATTTTTAATCCACGTGATAGCTGTCTCCGAGTCTGAATAAATAGGCCACGAACAGTTACTTTTTTTCAACAGGGCTAACGCCCACGCAATAGCTAAAAATTCGCCAATATTATTGGTACCGTCAGAAAAATGACCCTGATAAAAAAATAATGCTGAAGTTTCTACTTCCACGCCTCTAAATTCAAGGACGCCCGGATTACCGGAGCAGGCAGCGTCAACAGCAATACTTGGCATAACAGGCTTTTCATCAATAATTAAAGTCCTAAAATCAGTTTTTGTCTTCTTACCTATATAGTCGCTAAAAGCATTGCGAAAAGCAATAACAGCTTCCGACTCTGTCTCAAACGACTTGTATTTTGCATTATTAAAACCTTCTATAGCATCTTTACATTCTGCCCACGAATCAAAAACGCCGGTCCTATTTCCATGCCATACTACATAATATTTCTGCTTTTTTACCATAAACACTCACTTATTTACTTATTATCAGCCAACAACTTAAATTCAATGTCTTCAAGTAAATCATCAACCAAACGCATCTGGTCATGACTAAGCCTTTTTGCTATATCAACATTATTAACATCCTTTACTTTAGACATAATTTGATAGCTATAATAAGTGTCATCATCTTCATAAAAAACAGCCAATATATAATCAAACAACTTACACTCTCCGCCAAACACTATATTTCCCTCATTAATATTTTGAATAACAAGATAATCTATACGACTATTAACATCATCGTAATAATAAAGAGAATGTGTGACAAAAGTATTTTCGCCATCTTCTTCAAAAAGTGTCATATTAGAATGATTGTGTTTAGTAACTGCTTTGTTACTATGAAATTCCATCAGCTTTATCAACTTAATTTTCAAATACTTATTCAAAGAATGAGCGAATTCATAATCTGCCATAGAAGAACGCATTGCATACATATCGCTTGCATGATGTTTATCCCATAAAGTAGTAAATTGCTTTACCGTTTTATTCGACACGCCACTCGTTTTTTTAGCAGACATAAGATTTTAAATCAAATTAACAGAAAAAGGATATGAAAAAAACAAAAAAAATCCAATTACCTAAAATGATAACTGGATTTTGTTGTCCGACCGGGGCTCGAACCTGGACTCTTCTGAACCAAAATCAGACGTGTTGCCAATTACACCATCGGACATCCTCAAAAGCGGTGCAAAAATACAACAAATTTTTTTACCTGCAAGCATTTTGGAAATTTTTTTTTTGAATTTTTTATTTATTTTGCCCTCTAACTTAATAACACTTTAATTATCAAAAACATATAAATATTCTATTGTCTGAAATTTTTCGGGCATCGAAGGACGCGACATGCTTTTTATGTAATTACCGTACGCAAAAATACGATATCTGCTGTAATTGGAAGCATCATAAGAATCCAAAAGCAAGTCTTTGGCAAATGCCGTATTACATTTTCTGCAAACATCAGTCTGATAATAATCAACATTTGCTATAAACATAGGATATTCTAAAGATGAAGCCTGCTGTATTATTTGCTCAAAGTTTATATAATCGGCAACAACAAACAATTTATAGCCGTTAGCACTGCAATAATCTTGAACAGCACTGAGCAGCATACAATTTTCGCCTTTGCAGTGAGGCGACCATGTGTACACAAGGCAGGTATCCAATTTCTGCATGCAATCTCGCAATTGCGAACCGGTTACAGCATATATTTTTCCATCATTTACCATAGCTGTATTGATAATTTTATCCGCAGGCACCATAACTACTTGCTGTTTCTGCTCATTTGAAAGTTTATCAATCCCTATTCTAAGACCAGTGAAAGATATAGATATACAACTACTCAATAATAGTAACGGAATAAATAAATAACAAATTTTTTTCATAACAATCAATAATTTAGAATAAATAACTATAAACCATATATTTAGTGACCAAATAAAATTACAAATTATGAGAATGCAATTGCAAAAGTAATCAATAAAATATTTATTTCATAAATAAATTGATAGAAATTAGGCACAATTAAAGAATTATTGAAAAAAATATTTACTTTTGCAAGAAAAAGAATATGACAAACGTATTACTATTCACTTTATTCAAAAACTTGGAACAATTAGATTCTGTAAAGTTAAATTTCAGTCAAGAAGGTATAACGCTCATGAACATTACAATAGCATTTATAATGTTTGGCGTAGCTTTAGGCATAAAGCCGGAGCATTTTAAGAATGTATTTAATCATCCGAAATCAGTTATAGTCGGGTTAATTTCACAATACATATTATTACCGGCTGCAACGTTTGGCTTGGTATGGCTCATAAAGCCGTCTCCGGCAGTTGCATTGGGCATGATTTTGGTCGCCTCGTGTCCGGGCGGAAACATCTCAAATTTCATTTCATCATTAGCAAAAGCCAATGTTGCACTATCTGTAAGTTTAACAGCAATATCAACCGCTGTATGTATATTTATGACACCTTTAAACTTTGCACTATGGGGCGGATTATATGCTAAACACTCACCTTTATTAGTACCTATAGAAATCGACCCGCTCCAAATGTTTTATACTGTGATAATATTGTTAGGCATTCCTGTAATTTTAGGTATGCTTATAGGTTATAAATTTCCTAAAACGACAGCAAAGATCATAAAACCGATAAAGTGGGCTTCCATATTTGTATTCAGCGGCTTCGTAATCGGCGCATTTGCAGCAAATTATACTCATTTCATTAATTATATTTCTTTTATTTTTGTACTCGTTCTTCTACACAACGGTACAGCTCTTTTGATAGGTTATTTATTCCCATTGGCTTTAAGATTACAACAAAATGATTGCAGAACGATTTCCATAGAAACAGGAATTCAAAATTCGGGTTTGGGCTTGGCTTTAATATTTAATCCAAAGATATTCTCACCCGACCTTCAATTAGGCGGCATGGCTTTTATTGCTGCGTGGTGGGGAATATGGCATATAATCTCCGGATTTATAATCGCAGGTATATGGAGTAAAAGAAAATTGAGAGATATAAAAATTCAATAATGATACTGAAATTCGATTACAGATATACAATAGGTTCTCTATTTGTAAAATTAGGCTATCGCACCAACTACAGAAAAGTTGTTCGCACAGGCTTAGAAAATATCCCTGAAAATACAGCCATAATTTATGCACCAAACCACCGTAATGCTATTATTGACGGCTTTAATTTGGTATATATATGTCAACCGCAGCAAATAGTGTTTCTTGCAAGAGCCGATATTTTTAAAAACAAACTGCTGAAATGGTTCTTAAGCGGCGTAAAGGTCATCCCCGTTTACCGTATTCGCGATGGTAAAGAAAATCTCGGAAAAAACAATGAAATATTTGCTACCTGTGCCACTATCTTAGAAAAGAATTATCCTATCTGCCTTTTCCCTGAAGCTAAACATAGTCCAAGTCAGCATTTACTGCCAATCCAAAAAGGCATTCCTAGAATAGCACTTCCTACAGAGGCTTATACAAACTTCAAGTTAAACATTAACATAATACCTGTAAGTACTTATTATACTGATATTCACGGCTTTTTATCCGATGTATATGTGAATTTTGGTAAACCTATAAAAGTAGTCAATTATCAATCTGATTATGAAAACAATCCTAATCTCGCAATAAATAACCTTCGCCACGATTTAGACCACCAACTTCGTAACCAGATGGTAGATATCTCTAACGAAGCCTACTATCATTTTTACAACTATTGCATCGATTTATGCGGCAAAAAAATAGCAAAAAAACACTTCGCCGACAAAAAAGACGGCTTAATACAAGCCTATAAAGCTATCGTTTCAAAATTAGACTATTTATATGCAAATGATAATCCTAAATTCTTGGAAATTATTGATGACTTCGGACGGGCTTTTTCAATTTTAAGTATACATAAATTGTCTACAAAAGATGATGTTGAACATCCACAATCGGCAATATCGTTAATTATAAGAAGTATCTTGCTTATTATAGCATTTCCGGTAGCTTTAGCCGGCTTAGCCAACACTATCTTTCCTATTGCAATATATATTTTCCTAAGAAAGAAAATTAAAGATGAGCAATTTATTTCATCAATAAGAACTGTAATGGCTATTTTTATAATTCCGATATTCTACTTAATTCAATTTATAGTATTTGGCTGTATATCACATAATTGGCTATTAGCTCTACTCTATTTTGTCACTACTCCTTTTATCTTCTATTTTGGCTGTTATTGGAGAAAATGGGTAAAATCTACATTCAGAGCCATAAAAGTCAGAATGTTTTCAAAAAAGCATGCTGAGGATTGGCTTTTTATAAAGACATTAATTAATTTTGATATATAATATTGTTTAACTAAATTATTTTAATTATGGGTGGTTTTATTGGATTTATTATTATTGGCGCACTTGCAGGATTTATTGCAGGTAAGTTAATGAAAGGTGAAGGCTTCGGCTTTTGGGTTAACTTGGTAGTCGGCATTGTCGGCGGTATTTTTGGCGGCTTTGTACTAAGATTGTTCGGTGTCAGCTCCAATGGCGGTCTAATATGGAGTCTCTTAACATCTGTTGGTGGTGCTGCTTTACTGCTCTGGATTTTATCTTTACTGAAAAAAAAGAAATAATTCGCTACTGCAATGTATACAATCTATTGGATAATATTTGGGTTTTTCATGATTTTAAGTCTTATTGTAAGCCAGACGCTACAATCAAGATTTAAAAAATATTCTAAGGAGCCTTTGCGTAACGGCATGACGGGCAAAGATATAGCCGAAAAGATGCTACACGACAACGGCATTTATGATGTTAAAGTTATATCTGTACGCGGACAACTTACCGACCACTATAATCCTACAAACAAGACTGTAAATCTAAGCGAAAACGTTTATGGCGTTTGTAGTGTTGCAGCCGCAGCAGTTGCGGCTCACGAATGTGGTCATGTTTTGCAGCATGCAACGGCATATCGCTGGCTCAAAATGCGATCTAACATGGTACCGGTAGTTCAATTCGGCTCTAAATGGTCGCAATGGCTGCTACTTGGTGGTATGGTATTATTAGGGCTGTCTACTAAATTAGGAATGTGGCTGATATTGGTCGGCATCGTTCTATTTGCTATATCTACTATATTTTCGTTTATTACATTACCTGTAGAATATAATGCCTCATCACGCGCACTTGCTTGGTTAGAAGCATCTAATATTACTTCAACGCAACAACACGAACAAGCGCAAGATGCTCTTAAATGGGCTGCCCGCACCTACCTTGTAGCTGCATTGTCGTCATTGGCAACTCTACTATATTATATTTTATTGTTTTTCGGTAGACGCGACTAATATATATAATTGCAAAAAAATTTGATATGAAGAAGTTTATATTAAAATTGATACGGATGATATTAATTTCTTTGGGAATTTTATTTGCAATAGCAATAATCTTGGCTTTTACGCCTGCTCCATTTTTTATGCACTATAACCT
>JALNXP010000318.1 GCA_023230285.1 Bacteroidales bacterium
TTGGACGTAAAATTGTTACACCGAATGCCTTTTCAGACAAAATCTGAAGCAGAAGGGTAGTTTTTAAGATTGCTTTTGCATCTTTGTCCAATGATTTATTTTCAGCGACTCTCAGATATGAATGATATAGATTTCCCATATCATTTCCGAATGCGGATATATTTTCATCACTAAAGAAGTAATCCCATAAAACATCACACGTCAAATACGGGGTAGAACTATACGGACCTGTGCGGTGAATAAATGACTTGAAGTTATTTGATTCACAATCAGATTGACCATCTTTGATGTATTCAAACATACTTCTCTGATTTGAATTGAAAAGAGAAGATACATGTTTAAGGAGAAGCGCTGCATATGGATGGAAAGGTAAGATTTGCTTGAAATCATCTTCACTTATAGTATTATTTGTGGAACTGATAACCTTATTTCCGGCCATTCTAACGTTTTCCCACAAATTAGCCTTTGTGATATCCCAGCTTTTCTTTTGGTCTGGTTTAACTGCCAAAGCTTTTCCAATGAGTCTAAATGCCATGTTATCTGGTAGTTTAATATCAATTGTAGGAGCAAAGCGATCCATAATTTTTTGATTGTCTGCAACTGATAACTGTCCTTCAGAAATATGTGTAACAATAGTTATGATGAATGGAATCTTCTGTGTTGACTCCGCAATCATTTGGAATCCTGTTAATTTATTTATATTATTTTTGAAAAATTCGGTGAATTCATCCCATATGAAAAAGATGGCTTTTAGGTTATTGTTTTTAATAACTTCATCAATCCACGCGACTAAACTTTCGGCATCAAGTGGAAGAGTAATTGTTGGCTCGTTTTCGAGCATCTGTAGATATTTGGTAACATAGTCTCTTATCTCAGATTCAGGTCCGTTTTTGAGGATGTTGATGAGTTGTTCAACACTGGAATATGGTGAGAAGAGAGATTTGTATGTTTGTTCAATTTTAGAATCGATGAATCTGGCAAATGCCGGATCATTCTCGATACTGTTAACAATTGTATCTTTTAATGTGATAGTTGAGGTTACATCCATTCCTTGTTCTTTCATAGCTTTTTTAATGCTGGATTGAATAGCATATGTCAGATCTGCAATAGAATTGATTTCACTCGAACCATAACGATATACAGTAAGAATACGTTTATCCCCACTTTTAATGGCATTTAAGCGCATCAATAGGTTTTCATCAAGGTCATTGCTTTTAAAATAATCAATAATATCTTCTTCTTGTGTTTCCAGCATCCGCTTTAACGTAAGTACGGCATGTGTTTTTCCAGTACCATATGACCCTGTAACCCATAGTGATTTTTTTAATTGGCGACTGAGAGCATCAATTGCGGTTGTTAAAAGGGATACAAATGTTTCATGTGGATAGAAACCTTTCCACTTTTTATCATTTTCATTGATGAGTGTCTCAGTCATTATTGGATAGTAACTAGGATCAATATCAAAATATGATTCATAAACTATATTTACATCTATCATCAGTATGTACCTCCATAAAGGTGCATAAGTAAATCATTGGATGTTTTATCGGGGTCTAGAGCAATATTCTCCAAATCATGAGTGAAAGATGTGGTGATAAACTGAGGATATTCAATAGAGAGACCTTCAATTATTTTTTGCATTATATTTTTATTGAGAGAGAAGAGCTGGGATGGACTAATTCCAGGGCGATCTTGATCTTCGAGAAGAAGTTGTGTTAAGGTGAATTTGTATTCTACGGCACCGGTTTCATCTTCTTTCACGTTTACATTCGCTTCTACATATTTATATAGAGAATATAGTATTACTTTGGGTGAGGGTTCGTCCCATTCTTTCCTTTCTAGAAATTTCATCGTTTTTCCGGACATGAAAGGTATTCCTAATCCAATTTCGGTCCCGATTGGGGTTTCTTTCATAATATTTCTACATGCACTTACAATATTATCCTTCACACTTTTTTTGATATCATCTGAAAGAAGTGATTTCATATCATCTGCAGTATATGTAGTATTTGGATAGATATTTCTAACATACCAGTTCATCTGAGGAGAGTACGCGAGATTGACTAATATCAATGCCCAGGTCTCAATATTTGATGCACCTAATTTCTGAAGGCACTTTCCCTGATCAGTAAGTTCAAGATTTTTATTTTCAGACAAAATTCCAGCATCCCGCAAGAATTTTTTGCATACAGGGACCATTTTGCTCCCCAAAGTATTTGTTTTCCAGAAATTTTCAGGATTTTTAAAATACTCAACAAGCCAATCTTTTTTAAATCCAAAAGTAAGATATCGATCTAATCCGGTCATTTTTCTCTCTTTCCCAGTTGAGGGTAATTTAATAGAATCATAACGTAAGCAACCATAATCAATGTTATGACATTGATGACAATGTTTACAATTATCACTCACAATTTCAGATGCATCTGGACTCATATCAATGAAGCCATATTTGCATTCGGCAGCACACACTCCACATTTCTTACAATATGCAGCTTTTCTAAAGACATTCTTAAACAATGAAAGGAAATAAATTTCAC
>JALNXP010000319.1 GCA_023230285.1 Bacteroidales bacterium
CCCGATTATCTGACGGCTGCGCAGGTCAATGCGCTGATCGCCGCCGGAATCGCCGTCCAGTATTCGATTGACGGTTCGACGCTGTGGCACAGTGTCCAGACCGCCGCCGACCGTTTCATCCGGGTGCGCTCCGCCAACAGCGCCGACGCGGTATGGAGCGAGGCCATCGGACTGGTGGCCGGACCGCAGGGCGATCCCGGCGCTGATGCGTTTTGCTATGTCGCTTATGCCTCAAATTCGACAGGCGCGGACTTTTCGCTTACGCCGACCAACGGACTGAAATTCCGGGCGGAGATTCATTCCGATACCGAAATCCCGACTCCAGCGGCGGAAGATTTTACCGATGCCGTCTGGGTGAAATACATCGGCGATGACGGCACGGGCGTCGGCAATATGGTGAAAAGCGTTTACGATGCCAACGACGATGGCAAAGTCAATTCGGCGGACGAAGCCGATCATGCGGATGCCGCCGACGCCGTTCCGTGGAGCGGTGTGACCGGGAAACCGTCAACCTTCACGCCAGCGGCGCATGAGCATGCGATGGCGGATATTTCCAATCCGGGATATCAGAAAGTCTATTCGGCGTCCAATCCGAAAACGCTCTATCTCGACAGCCCGGTTCTGCGGAACACTTCCAGCAATTCCAGCGGCACGATTGAGCTGGAATTTACCGCGATTCAAAACAAAATCGGCGGCACGGCGTATTCCGTCCCGGATGGGATTTTGCTGACGTGGGAATATCACGTCCTTTGCACGGCGCAGGTGACGGGCGTTTCGGTCGGAAGCGTCAACTGTTCCATGGTCGGAATCAACATCCCGGAAACGCTGGAACTGGTGGGTGGGAATTCTACTTATCACGTTTTTGTGATTCGCGCCCTCTATAAATCCGGCGCGGTAAACAACGTCCGCTATCAGGCCAATTACGCCTATTCCTATGAGGCGTAACCATGCTCATCCCTTATCAATATAATAAGATGGCGGCCGGGGCAACGGTCATTGACCCGAACCGGGCGATTTACGGAACGCGCGGCGTGTTCACGTTTTTGCGGAACGGTTCGTGCAATCAAAGCTGCATGACCATGCAGGGGCGGTATCTCGTTTCCAGCAACGTCAGCCGGATGGAGGTATCCTCGGCTGGCGTGGCCGTCCGTACCACTGTCAATTACGGCGGAAGCATTTTCGTCCAGAACGGCGGTACGGTTTCCAGCTCCATTGTCAACAGCAACGGGAATATACAGGTTTCCAGCGGCGGCGTGGCAAAGGATACGGAACTCAATTTTCAAGGCCAGTTGTATGTGAGTCCGGGCGGTTCGGCAAACGGCGGAAACGTCCATTCCTACGGAAGATGCTACGTCTATTCCAACGCCTCGGTTTGCGGATTTCACGTTTCCTACGGCGGCGGCCTTTACGGACAGGGGACGAGCGTCACTTTCGACAGCACGGTCGTTTCCAGTGGAGCGGATTTCAACGCCGGGCAATCCTCCGGCGTACAGGTGTTGCACACCACCATCGTGCCGAACGCGAGTTTCTGGTGTTACAATGGAATGAATGTTACGCACACCACCGTGATGAGCAACGCGATTTTATACGTCTCAAGCGGCGGCAAATGCTACGATGTCACCGTGGGGTCGGGCGGACGGGTCAATCACGGCGTATGGGGGCATGATTCGGAAACGGTGGTGACCGGCTCGAACCAGTTCGGGAGTTTCTATCTTTCCAACGGCACGGCCTGCAATTATGTGCTTGCCGGGGGGATGGATCAGCAGCTCTATTATTACGCTTCGGCACTCAGCACGGTCATGAGTTCCGGCGGCAGTCAGTTCGTTTCATTCGGAGCGGCGGCGCAGTACAACACAATTTTCAGCAACGCCTACCAGCGGATTTTTTCCAGCGGACGCGCATTGGACACCGTGGTCAACAGCTACGGCAGCCAGTTCGCGGACTTCTACGGAACTGCCATCCGCACCACGGTTCTCAGTTCCGGCTGGCTTTACGTCACCAACTTCGGACGGGCGATCAGCACCACCATTGAACAGGGCGGATCGTGTTACTGCTCCTACGGCGGACAGATGACTTCGACGCTCATATCCGGCTGGCAGATGTTTTCCAATGGGTGCGGCGGAACGCATGTGACGGTGGCGAATACGAGCGCATGGTGTTATCTGCGTTATGCCTGTTCCGGGCGGGATTTCAACGTTTCATCGGGCGGCAGTCTCCATATTTTGCAGAACTGCGAAGTGGACGGCGTCAACGTTTCGGACGGCGGACGGCTGGAAGTTTATTCCATGTGCCAGCTCTCCAATGTGAGCATCGGAAGTTGTTCGGTGAATATGGGAAACTACTGCGGCTTCACCAGTAACACCCTCGGTGGCGGGGCGCGGATGTGGGGATCGAACTTCTGCGACTGGCAGGGATTTGCCCTCGGCGACAGCGCGTATGCCAGCATTTACTACACCTGCGGCATGACGGATGTTGCGGTAGGAACGAGTGCATACCTCTACATCTCGCAGAACTGTTCGGCGGTGAATCTCAA
>JALNXP010000050.1 GCA_023230285.1 Bacteroidales bacterium
CTACCTGCTGAGCTACTCAATCATTTGCTTCTAAAAAGCGAATGCAAAGATAGAACTTTTTTATTAAAATCAACATTTTTTTGAATGTTTTTTTGAAAAATTTATTTGCACTGATTATTAATACTTTGCACTTATCTTAGTTGAACTTTTTGCGCAAAAAATACAGACCGCCTGCTGTTTCCACGCAAAGAATTGTTCTTTATTTGCTGATAACCGTAGACTAAATAGTAATTATTATACCATTTTTCTATTTTACTGTTATATTCATCTTGAATTACATCCCTTTTGTATTTGGAATAAACATACAAATTCTCAATCTTTTTGTTTTTGTGATATAAATTGCTAATCCTATATTCTATATGGTCAAAATTAAAATAACATTCTAAAATATTTTTGTCTATACTTACTGTTTTTACTTTGGGCTTTGTATCTGTATGTGTTGTCCCATTTATTGTTAAGTCGTTAGAAAATATGATGTTGGCGTTTTCATCAATGAGATATAAAATGGAATAGGAACTTTTAAAACCTTCAAATTCTTCTCTATAATATGAATAAGGTCTGCCATAATAATCATAATCAATATCTGATACAACATTATATTTGGGCGTGTATAATTCGGTTGTAAATAAATAAGTACACAAGTTGTTCTTTATTAGGCTATCTGCTTTTATTGGCTTGTTCCAGTAAAAGTATATTTCGCTTCCTGATATTTTTAACGGCAACAAATTAACTTTTTTGTCAGTGAAGTTGTAAGTGAAAATGCCTGTTGCCGGCATTCCAAATTCTGTCTTGTTCTTTTTTAAATTTCCCGAAAAATAACTGCCGACTATTGATTTTAATTCATTATCAGAAGAATATAAAGGGTAGACTGATGTCAACATAATACTGTCGCCAAGCATAATTTTATTCGTACTTCTAAGTTTTTTGTTTCTGACTTCGGCAACAGTCAAGGAATATTCGTTGTTTATGTATGTTTTATCTAAAATCAACATATTGAAACACCCATTGCAGTAATTGCTTTTTTCGTTATTCAAAACTTTTGTGTATGATGAATTTGTGGAAATGGTAATTGTAGTTGCTGCCGAATTTTTAAAATCAAAATATAGTAAATAATCTATTTTATCTTTATCTTCCAATGTTACAAGTACATCATTGTCGTCAGAGACTATGTTGTTTACAATAACTTGTTTATCCTGAGTAATTCCAATCCATTTTGTTTCTTCTTTGCACTCTAAATCGTATTTGATAACTGCTATATCGGTTTTGTCGCGTTTGCCGGCAGTGTTTGAAAGTGCCAAGTATAAGTAATGCCCATCTATGCTGTGATTTCTAATAAATAAATTGCCTTTTAACTTAATTTCCTGTGAAGAAATCGGCTCCATATTAACATCAAAGTGTGCTATCGTCCAAAGCATGGTGTCGATATTTTCCGTAGTGTTGGCATAAGTTATCACAAGTCCGTACTCATTACAGTTTATTGGATAAATAGGGTCGCTGCTTTCTTGTACCTTGAACTCTATGCGCATCTTGTTTTCTTTTGAATTTTGGCAAATACCGATAAGAGAAATAAGCGAAAACAAAAAGAATATGCTGCACCTTTTCATGATTGATGATGTGACGTTATATGTTGACAATATTTTAATCATTGTATTTATTTCGTTCAATATCTCTTAAAGAATCTTTTTCTTTAAGACTTTCTCGTTTGTCAAATAGCTTTTTACCTTTTGCAAGCGAAATTAATAATTTTGCCATGCCTTTTTCGTTGATAAAAAGTTTTACTGGAATAATAGTAAATCCTTTTTCGTTAATTTGGGCTTGGAGTTTTTTCAATTCTCTTGCAGTAAGCAACAGTTTTCTGTTTCGCTTTGGGTCGTGATTGTAATGAGTACCATATTTATATTCGGATATGTGCATATTCATCACAAACAACTCACCGTCAATAAACATACAGTAAGCATCGCTTAAATTTGCTTTGCCCTCGCGGATGGATTTAATTTCAGTGCCTGTCAACACTATGCCGGCGGTGTATTCGCCAACCAAAAAATATTGATATTCGGCTTTTCTGTTCTTTATTTCTATCATAATGTAAGTTATTTTGAGTTGATACGCAATTTTGTCAGCTCCATCAGCTCGTCTCGCAATCTTGCAGCTTCGATGAAGTCAAGTTCTTTAACGGCGGCATCCATCTTTTTCTTTGTAGTCTTAATTAATTTATCTAATTCTCCTTGATTCATATATTTGATTATCGGATCATTAGCTATGGTTTGGTTTGTTTTTTCATCTTTATTATATACCGGTGATGTAGCAGCAGCAATAATGGTTTGTCCTAAAATATTTTCTTTAGATTTTTTAATTTGCTGTGGAGTGATGTGATGAACTGTGTTATAATCAATTTGTTTTTGGCGTTTTCTATTAGTTTCGTCTATTGTTTTTTGCATAGAGTCGGTAATTTTGTCGGCATACATTATAACTTTGCTGTTAATATTTCTGGCGGCGCGACCTGCTGTTTGTGTGAGCGAGCGTTCAGAACGCAAAAAACCTTCTTTGTCGGCATCTAAGATAGCCACAAGTGAAACTTCTGGCAGGTCTAATCCTTCTCTCAACAAGTTAACGCCAATTAAAACATCAAACATACCCAGTCGTAATCCTCTCATGATTTCCATCCTTTCAACTGTATCTATATCAGAATGAATATATTGGCATCTTACATCGCGTTTTGCCAAAAAAGCGGCAAGTTCTTCCGCCATACGCTTAGTTAGGGTTGTAACAAGTACTCGCTCATCTCGCTTAACAACAATGTCAATTTCTTCAATAAGGTCGTCCATCTGATTGAGACTTGGTCTGATTATGATAGGCGGCTCAAGTAAGCCTGTCGGACGTATCACCTGTTCTACAATTACTCCGCCGGCTTTTGTTAATTCGTAGTCTGCCGGTGTCGCACTTACATAAATTATCTGATTAGTGATGTCTTCAAATTCTTCAAATTTCAACGGACGATTATCTAAAGCCGCCGGCAACCGAAAGCCATAATCTACCAAAACTTCTTTTCTCGACCTGTCACCACCGTACATTGCTCTGATTTGTGGTACAGTGGCATGACTTTCGTCAATTATCATCAAATAATCTTCAGGAAAATAATCTATTAAACAAAATGGTCTGCTGCCGGGATTTCTGCCGTCAAGGTAACGAGAATAGTTTTCAATGCCCTGACAATAGCCTAACTCCATCATCATCTCAATATCAAAAGTCACCCTGTCTTCTAACCTCTTGGCTTCTAATGGCTTACCTATCTCTTTGAAATATTCTGTCTGCGCAAACATGTCATGTTGTATGGTTTTGATGGCAGCTTTTAATGTGTCTTGAGATGTCACGAATATCTTCGCAGGATACAATGTCAACTCGTCAACATTTTGAATCGTATGTCCTGACAAAATGTCAAATATCTGAATGCTTTCTATTTCATCATCAAAAAAGATTATTCTGACACCATCATCAGAATAAGTCGGGTAAACATCAACAGTGTCGCCACGAACACGGAAACTGCCTTTTTCAAATATACGCTCGTTTCTCGAATACAACGCTTCTACTAATTTGTTGAGTAACAATTGCATATCAAGAACCATATTAACTTTTAAATTAATTGTGCCGGCGTGAAATTCAGTCGGATTTCCAATGCCATACAAACAAGAAACAGATGAAACTACAATAATGTCTCTCCTGCCGGATAATAAAGCTGATGTAGTGAGAAGCCTCATTTTTTCGATATTTTCGTTTATCTGCAAATCTTTTTCTATATATGTATTTGTTGATGGAATGTATGCTTCGGGTTGATAATAATCGTAATATGAAACAAAATATTCTACTAAATTATCGGGGAAAAATTGGAGAAATTCGCCATAAAGTTGTGCTGCCAACGTTTTATTGTGACTGAGTATAAGTGTCGGTTTATTTACATTTGCTATTACGTTAGCCATGGTAAAAGTCTTTCCGGAACCGGTGACACCTAATAACACTTGAGCCTTGTCACCTCGTAAAACTCCTTCGCTTAGCTCTTTGATGGCTTCAGGTTGGTCGCCTGTTGGAGAGTAATCCGATTGTATGTGAAATAAATTACTCATGTAACTTAAATTTTCCTATAATTACATTATGGTCAGATAAACCTTTCAATCTGTCTATCTTGAAAAATGTAGAACGAACATCTTTACTGCTAAACATATAATCTATGCGCAACAACGGCAATTCTCTGAAAGTAAAGCCGAAACCGTTGCCGGCTTCACTGAAAGCATCATCAAGATATTTGTGTATCGTGTGATACGCATAAGAATTAGGCGTGTCATTGAAATCACCACAAAGTATGATGCTGTATGGCGACTTGGAAATTATAGGAGCTATCGCTTTAACCTGCTCTTCCCGCCTTTGAAAAGCTGTGGTGACTTTTCTGTATATCCTTGCGGATTTTACTCTGACTTCATTTCCGGATTGCGGTATTGCCGAATATTCATCCTTCGTTATATGTAAAGATTGTAAATGAGTGTTAATCAACCTTATAGTGTCATTACCTTTTATCATGTCACAATATACGGCAAAACTTTTGTTATTGCTGAACCTGATACTGTTGATGTTTATTATCTGATATTTCGATAATGTGATAATCGCATTTGACGAATTAGTGTAATATTTTGTATAACAATGATATTCTGTACCTGTCAAGTTTTTTAATTCGCTCACAACTTTGTCTAAGTTTTTGTCGCCATAGTAAAATTCCTGCAACATTAAAACATCAGCTTTGCTCTCATGTAAGTAGTCAAAAATTTTATCAAAAATGGAATCGTTTGTTTTGTTTATATTGCTGTTAGACAGGTTTTTAACATTATATGACACTATCTTTATAGCGTTTTTATCATCAATATTATCGTTTTTATGCAGAGTGAGAATTTTTGATATAGACGGAATGGAAATCAATATGAATAAAACAGGAACAAACAATAATTTTGATTTGCGGGAAATAAATATCAATAAAAACAATATTTCTGCTATCAATAAATAGGGGAAGCATAATCCTATAAATGCAATATAAGGGTAGGCTGAAGGTTTGAAATTGCCTGCAAGTACTGAAATTAACAGCAATAGTGAAACAACTATGTCTATTAATAGCAGCAAAGTGTTTAATATACTGAATTTTTTTTCTTTTTTACTCATTTTTTACTTTTTGAAAACAGTAATTCCTTTTCTTCTGCGTTGAGGCTGTCATAGCCGGAACGACTGATTTTACTTAGTATCTCGTCTATTCGTTTTTGCTCTTTTACTTTTTGCTCTTGTTTTTCTATAAATATACGTTCTTGTTGCTTTTTATATTTTCTATTTTGAATTTTTTGCTTCCGAGCATTAAAAAGCTGTTTTAACTTATTTAAAGTGAAGGCATTTTTATTTTTCAGACACAGTCCGTAAATAAATCCCCATAAAGCACCTCCCAAGTGGGCTATATGTCCGCCGGCATTGCCTTGCGAAATCATCATCAAATCGAGAATGATAAAAGCTATAGCAATGTATTTTAGTTTAACTTTCCATTTGATAAACAGATTAAGTTCCATGTTTGGGGCGTAAGCTGCGACAGATGTAAGGACTGCAAGTGCCGATGCAGATGCGCCTAAGGCTACAGCCGATGAAATTTGATTTTCAAAAACAGGAAAAATGTTATAAGCTAATATAAAAGCAACTGCTCCCAATATGCCGCCAACTAAATACGTTGTTAGTAATTGCTTGTTATTCAGATACATAAGAAATAACCTGCCGGCAAAATACAACGTTATGACATTAAATAAAAGATGAAAAAATCTTTCATGTAAAAACATGTATGTAAACAATGTCCACGGTCGATGTAAAAGGGTAGTGAAGTCAGCCGGAACTGCAAGCCAATATATAAAGTCATTCGATATTTTAGCACCTTCAACCGGTGACAAACTATTAAAAAGATAGAAAAAAAGATTGACGGCAGCAACAATCAACCAAACTGCTATGTTTATAACAATGAGGTTGGATAATGTCGTTTTGGAAAGGAAAAAGTTTTTTATGGACTGACCTTTGCCGTAATTATTATAATAGTTCATGATTTATGCTTTAATTATAACGTCTAATGATGCCTTTTTTCTTCCAGTAAAGCAGTAGCAGCAATCCAAATATCATACCTCCGAGATGTGCAAAGTGAGCGACATTTCCGCCGGCATCGATAAAGCCGGAAACTAATTCCAAGATACCGTAAGCCAATACAAACCATTTGGCTTTCATCGGAATAAAAAAATACAGATAAATCATAGAATTTGGGAAAAGCATGCCAAAAGCTAACAGTACGCCGTAAATAGCACCTGAAGCACCTACAACGTTAGGGAGATTAAGATAATATTCTTTGTACTCAGCCAAAAAATCCAATGATGTCTGAATTGCAGCATGGTCTGTCGGCGCATATTGCAGAACAGAATAACTTGACTTAAAAGCATTAAAGGCGTTCTGAATTTCAGGTCCGGCAAATTGTCCAAGCTGAAATTTGTGTTGAGCAACAAACTCCATTATGTTTTCTGCCGATGGATTGGCTATTACATAATCTATGGCATGAGCAACAGGCTGGATGCTGAGAAAACCTACCGCATAATGAACTAACGCCGCTCCTATGCCACATACAAAATAATATAGCAAAAAACGTTTGCTGCCCATCACATTTTCTATTATATTTCCAAACATCCACAAAGCAAACATGTTGAAAAACAAATGACTGAATGAGCCGTGTGCAAACATATAGGTTATAAATTGGTAAAATCGAAATTGACTTGCACCCGGATATCTTAACCCTAATATGTCGTTTAGTTCTATTCCAAAAACACCTCTGAAAAAGAAAGTCGATAAATATACTAATATATTGATTATCAATAAGTTTTTGATAACAGGCGGTAATACTGAAAATCTTTGTGGCGAATATTGTTGTTGCATGATAATGTTAAATTAAAAATAATTTTCAACGGTATCTAAATCGATGATGGCGTAAGTTGGTTTACCGGACAAGTCTGTTTCGGATATTTCACAGCCGGCTAATTTTTCTGCTATGGTTTTCATCTCCTCCTGCTTTAATGTTTTACCGGTTTTTATGCACAATTTCCGTGCTGTTGCTTTGGCTATCAATTTATTGCGGTTGTTGTTGTTGCTTTGCTGCGATATTTCTTCTTTTATGTTACTGAGAACGCTTTCAAAAAAATCTTTGATTTCATCAATGGAAATATTTGCCGGATGTGCGTTGATAACATAATTACTTTGTCCTAATTTTTCGTAACGAAAACCGATATTTTCAAACTGCGATTTGTTAGTGTCCAAAATTAAACCTTCATCATAGCTCATAGTTATCGTTTCGGGAAACATGTCAACTTGAGCAGCAACATTGCCGGAGTTTAATTGCGAAAGTATTTCTTCAAAAAGTATTCTTTCGTGAGCACGCTCCTGATGAATAATTATCAGCCCTTTGCTAATAGTACCAACAATAAATTTGTTTCTTGACTGTATAAAATTGTCGCCGAGTTCAATATTGTTAGAAGTTTTAGGCTGTTGCACTTCGTCTTCGTTGTTGTTGATAATATCATTTTGCCATGTCGGTTTTTGTATGGCAAACTCTGAATCAAAGCGGGAGTTGATGTCATTGTATAATTTTCGCCATTCGTCTGTTACGGGTTTTTTAGGCAAAGAGCTTAGTTGGTCGAATGGATTATAATTCGGATTGACTTTTACGGTTGGTTGTACCACGGGACTGTTGGTGTCAAAGTTTTGGTTTTCTATGGCGTGGTCTGCATCAAAGTCCATAGCCGGAACCCTCATGCTAAAAGCTCCAAATGCCTTACGTACAGCAGAGTTTAATATAGCATATAAAGTACTTGCATCTTGAAAATTGACTTCTGTTTTAGTAGGGTGAATGTTTACATCTACCAACTCCGGATCTATTTCTATCTTTATAAAAAACATTGGAAACATCTCGCACGTTAACAACGATTTATAAGCCGACTCTATAGAATGCCTCAAATATTGATGTCTTATATATCGGTTGTTGACAAAGAAAAATTGTTCTGCACCTTTCGTTTTTTTGGCAAATTCCGGCTTGCAAATATATCCCGATATTTTAATTTTATCAGTTGCAGCTTCTATCGGAATTAATTTTTCTTTATACGATTTATTTACCAAGTTGACAATCCGCTGTTTGAAATTCTCGGGCGGTAAGTCGTATAACATATTCTCGTTATTATACACTACAAAATGTAATTGTGGATTTATCAATGCAACTTTTGTAAACTCTTCTATAACATGTTTAAGTTCTATTGTGTTGGATTTTAGAAAGTTGCGTCTTGCGGGAATATTATAAAAAATATTTTTTGCACTAATAGAAGTTCCTGTTTCGCAGCTGCACGGCTCTTGTGATACAATTTTGTTACCTTCAATAACTATCTTAGTGCCAATATCTTCGGCAGCTGTTCTTGTCTTCATCTCCATCTGAGTTACAGCAGCAATAGAAGATAGAGCTTCACCTCTAAATCCTAATGTATGAAGGCTGAAAAGGTCTTCGGCTTTGCTTATTTTTGATGTTGCATGCCTCTCAAAGCAAACACGTGCATCCGTCTCTGTCATTCCACAACCATTGTCTATGACTTGTATAAGAAGTCTGCCGGCATCTTTAATGCGTAATATTATCTTGCTTGCTCCCGAATCAACAGAGTTTTCTAATAATTCTTTCACTATTGAAGCCGGACGTTGTACAACTTCGCCGGCAGCAATCTGATTTGCAACATTCTCAGGCAACAATTTTATTATATCCGACATAGCTTTGTATTTATCGTTATATGGGTTTCAATTTTTATAGAAGCTGATTAGTCACAACATTTGACAACTATATTAGTATAAGACCTAATAAAACGCCTGCCAACACAACCAATATCAACAATTTTATCCATGCTTTCTGTTTTTTACTATCATACTTATCCGATTTCCATTCTTCCCGCATTTTTTCTCTGCGATATTCGTTGTATGCTTCCATGTCGCCGGCATCTCTTTTGGCTTTCATGTTTGCTTCTTCTTTCTTCTTGTCGTAAAACCGAGTTTCTATTTTAAACTTCTTTGGCTCCGGTGTATTGAAAAATTTTGCACTCATAATTTAATGTTTTTGCAAAATTATATATTTTTACTGATTTTTACTCTTTTTAATTCTAATAAATTGATTGGATTACTGCCCAAACATTGTACATCGTTGTTAATAAATCTTAAAACCTTATCATAAAAAAGCACTAAAACCGGAGGATTACTCATAATCAAGCTGTCCATTGTTGAGTACATAGCGTTTCTCTTATCTATATCTGTTTCTAACAGAGCAGCTTCGTACAAACTGTCAAATTCGGAATTTGAATAAAAAGTGTAATTCGGACCTGACGGGCAGAAATTCTTACTGTAAAATACCGACAAATAATTTTCTGCATCAGGATAATCGGCAACCCACGAGCCTCGAAAACATTGCAACTTGCCGGTGGATCGCATTTCCTTTATTACAGCCGGTGGATAAATGTCTATCTTGGTAGGAATTCCTATATATGTAAGCCTGTTTTGTATGTAATTTACATAATCGGAATATTCTATTGTAGTTGCAATTTTTATCTCCGGAATTTCGCCATCTTTGTAAAATCTTGATTGTTTTAATAATTCTTTGGATTTTTCAGGATTATATTCGTAAATAGGCTTATCGTAACTGCCGGATAAACTTGGCGGTACAAACCCATGAAAACCGGCTTCCCCAATATTTGCCCTGAGATGCTTTATCATCTTATCTTTATCAATTGCATAGTTGATGGCTTGACGTACATAAATGTCAGATAGCGGGCTTGTAGTATCTGCAATATTAAAACCTATATATTCAGTGTTTAAATATGGCTCCGAAATCAAAGAAAATCTATCGGCATATTCCGGATTTATATCACCGTCAACAGTGATAAATTCCCGCATAAAAGCAGGGTCTATCCCCGACATATAGTCAAAGTTGTTTTTTATGAACTCCAGAAATACTGTTTGTTTGTCCTTGATGAACGATATAGCTACAGCATCTAAATACGGCAATCTGTCGTCTCCATCTTTTTCAAAGTAATTATCGTTTTTTACAAAAATCATCTTTTCGTCATCTTTCCAATATTTAAAGACAAAAGGTCCTGTTCCTATCGGATTTTTCCTGAAATCTTTGCCATAATATTCAACAACTTCTTTAGGCACTACAGAGCAATATTTCATCGCAAGTATACCTAAAAAAGGTGAGAAAGCATGCTTTAATGTAATTATCAAAGTGGTGTCATTTTTTGCACTTATGTCTAAACTTCCGCTTTCAGTTCTGTTTACATTAGCAAAAATCCAAGCTCCGGGTGAAGCCCATTTTACATCGACAATTCTATTTAAACTGTAAACAAAATCTTCAGCAACCACATTGCGTGTCTTATTTTCTCCAAACAGTTCATGCTTATGAAAAAACACATCGTCACGAAGATAAAAAGTATATGTCTTACCATCTTCAGATATTTCCCATCTCTTTGCTATACAAGGAATTACATTGATTTTATTATCTAATTGTACTAATCCGTTAAATAATTGATGACATCCATTAATGTTAGACAAATTTCGCGTGTATGCAGGGTCTAACGAAGTTATAGCATCAACTTCATTATACCTGAAAACTTGTTTCTGATTATCCGTATTTGAGTTTTGACAACATATAAACAAAATCACACATAATGTTGCTAAAACGGCGACACAAAATTTCGGTATTCTTGAATTTTTAACAACAGTCATCAAATTGAATGTTCTATTTTTATACGAAAGCGATATTTAGTATTTCATTCATCGTGTCGATATAGATAAAGTTTAATCCTTCAAGATATTCTTGTTTGATTTCTTCTATATCGCCGCGATTGTCTTCGGATAATATAATTGTAGATATGTTTGCACGTTTTGCGGCAAGTATTTTTTCTTTTATGCCGCCTACCGGCAGAACTTTACCACGTAATGTTATCTCGCCGGTCATGGCTAAGTTGTTCTTAACTTTTTTGTTTAGTAAAACGGAGGTAAGTGCTGTTAATATTGTTACACCGGCAGATGGTCCGTCTTTAGGTGTAGCTCCTTCCGGCACATGAATATAGAAGTTATGATTTTTGATTAATTCAAAATCTATATTCAATTTTGCCGCATTAGCTTGAATGTATTCAAAAGCAAGGTTGATAGATTCTTTCATAACATCACCGAGGTTGCCGGTAACAGAAATTTTGCCTTCACCTTGAGACATTGCACATTCAACAAACAGTATTTCGCCACCGACAGCTGTCCACGCTAATCCGGTTACGACACCGACTACCGGCTCCGGTAAAGCATTTTCACGCATAACTTTAGGACATCCAAGTATTTTAGTTACCTCGTCAGTAGTAAGTTTTTTCTTGAATTTTTGATTTGTGGCTATTAAACGCGCACGATTACGAACTACAGCAGCAATATTTTTATCCAATAATCTTACACCTGATTCTCGTGTGTATTCATTGATAATCAGGTCTATGACTTCTTTTGAGAATTCAAGTTGTTTTGGTTTAACGCCGTGTTCTTCAAGTTGTT
>JALNXP010000322.1 GCA_023230285.1 Bacteroidales bacterium
TGTGTAGGAGCTAATTACAGAAAATTTGCGCCTTATTTGCTTACTGCTTTTTTCTTCATATTTCTCAGCAACATCATCGGACTCATTCCGATATTTCCGGGAGGAGCCAATTTAACAGGCAACATAGCCATCACCTTTACTCTTGCCTTGCTGACATTTTTGGCTGTCAACATTTTTGGCACCAAAGAATACTGGAAAGAAATTTTATGGCCTGATGTACCGGTCTGGCTGAAAGCTCCGGCACCAATCATGCCTATTATAGAAATCTTTGGACTGTTCACCAAGCCTTTTGCCTTGATGATACGTCTTTTTGCCAATATCCTTGCCGGTCATGCCATCGTCATTGGCTTATGCTGTCTGATTTTCATCACAGCAGAATTAGGTACCATACTCAACGGCAGTTTGACTTTTGTATCAATAATTTTTATGATGTTCATGGACTGTCTTGAACTCTTAGTAGCATATATTCAAGCTTATGTCTTTACCCTGCTTTCTGCAGTATTTATCGGATTAGCGCAGGTACAGCCTCATAAAAGCAAACAAAAAGCAATAAATTAAACAAAAAATATTAACTTAAAAAATTTATAAATCATGATGTTATTATCAATTTTATTAGAAGCCGCTTTATCAACAAGTTTAGCAACTTTAAGTGCTGCCATTGCAGTATTTGCAGCAGCTTATGGTATTGGAAGAATTGGAACAAGTGCATTAGATGCAATTTCACGTCAGCCGCAAGCTGCCAACGACATTCGTATGTCAATGATTCTTGTAGCTGCTTTTATCGAAGGAGCTGCTTTGTTTGCAATAGTTGTTTGCCTGTTAGCTTTATAGTGAATTATGTCTTTATTATTGCCCGAAACCGGTTTGGTTATTTGGATGCTGATAGCTTTCGGCATCGTATTTTTTATATTGGCTAAATGGGGGTGGCCTGTAATTACAGGGATGGCAGAGAAGCGCGCAAATTTCATCAGCGAATCTTTGGAATCTGCAAAAGAAGCAAACAAACAATTAGCTAATATAAAAACTGAATCTCAGCAAATCATCAATGAAGCTCGTGAGCAGCAAGCAAAATTATTGAAAGATGCTGCTACATCAAGAGATAAAATCATTAATGATGCAAAAAGCAAAGCTCTTGTCGAGACGAACAAAATGATTGAAGATGCAAAAAACGAGATACAGATAGAACGCGAAAACATGTTGAACGAATTACGTATTCAAACAGCCGAACTATCTGTCAGCATTGCCGAGAAAATTGTTCGTAAAGAATTAAACAACGATAAAGCTCAAATGTTCACCATCAATAAAATGCTTGACGAAATTGAAGTTAAAAACTGATAATTAAATGAACACGGGACTAATATCTGCGCGATATGCAAAAGCATTACTCGAATTTGTAAAAGATACAAAGTCGGAGGAGAAGGTCTATGCCAACATTAAAATTTTGTCGCAAAGTTTTTTAGATGAGCCGAAACTTATTTCCGTACTTAGTGACCCTATTATCAGCTACGAAAAGAAACTTGAGCTTATAACTTTAGCTGCCGGAGGCGTTGTATGTGAAGAATTTCTACAGTTTATCAAGTTAATTCTTAAGAACCGGAGAGAAGACCAACTTCATTGGATAATACTGAAGTTCAGAGATTTATACAGAACAGACCGTAACATATTCACAGGAAAGCTGATTACCGCCGTAGCTTGGGACGAACAAGCTATCAACAAGTTCAAAAAAATCATTTTAGACGGCAGAGAAGGTACTGTAGAGTTTGATTACATTATAGATGAGAATATTATTGGTGGATTTATTTTTGAAAATGACAGTGAACGTCTTGATGCAAGTGTAACACATCAAATTCAGAAATTAAAAAAAGAGTTTGTTAAAAGGAATAAAAGAATAGTATAAGATATGTCAGACAAGATAAAAGTAAGTGAGGTATCCGAAATTTTAAAGGCGCAACTTGAAGGCATTGACACAAAGGCGCAATATTCTGAGATTGGAGTAGTGCTTCAGGTTAGTGATGGAGTTGCCCGTATTTATGGTTTAAAGAATGCAGAAGCCAACGAACTTCTTGAGTTTGATAACGGCATCAAAGCGATAGTGATGAACCTTGACGAAGACAATGTTGGTGCGGTACTTTTAGGACCTACCGACAAGATAGAGGAAGGTGATACTGTAAAACGCACGGGGCAGATAGCATCCATAGAAGTTGGTGAAATTATGCTTGGCAGAGTGATAGATCCTTTGGGCGAACCTCTTGACGGTCGCGGACCTATAATTGGAGAGAAAACACGCATGCCTCTTGAGCGCAAAGCACCGGGTGTAATATACAGACAACCGGTCAATCAGCCGTTACAGACAGGATTGAAGGCAATAGATGCCATGATACCGATAGGACGCGGACAACGTGAACTTATCATCGGCGACAGACAGACCGGCAAGACAAGCATCGCTGTTGACACTATCATTAATCAGAAAGCCAACTATGAAGCCGGCAACCCTGTATATTGCATTTACGTA
>JALNXP010000051.1 GCA_023230285.1 Bacteroidales bacterium
ATCATAAACTTCCAGGCCGTCAGCACCATAATTACATAATATCAGGGCATGTTTTTCAGAAATGCCGACACTACCCTTTCTATATCCTTTATAACCGGCTTTTTCGATAAGCTGAGCTGCAGAAAGTTTAACGACATCATTTTTTAACGCATCAACTTGATAAGTATTCAGATGATTTTCTTCAATCACATTTTCATAAACTTTTTTAGAGACGACAGGGTTTTTAAAAAAGCTGCCGGCATTTGGAATACTCTTATAATCAACAAGTTTAGATGTTCTTAATGACATAACTGCATCTGCTACAGTACCGGCAGTTATATTTTCACAAATAGCAACTTTAGCTGCGACCTCTTTATTAGTAAGAACAGGTGAAAATATTTTATTCAACTTCAGGGTCACTTCAGTAACGCAATACTTTCCAATATTTTTTTTGAATATAGAATTTCGATATTCAAAGCAGCAATCATCTTGGTAGAGAGTCGTAACAGACACAGGTTTATCTATTTCGATAACCTTAACACTTTCCACAATATTTCCTACTTCGGCACCATAAGCTCCGATATTTTGCACAACGGCGCTACCGCAAAGACTTGGAATTCCGATTAAATTTTCGGCTCCGAAATAAGAATTATTCAAGCAATATTTAACAAAATCATTCCACACCACGCCTGCTCCAACACTTAAATTAACAAATGTATCATCTTCATTTTCAATTTTATAATAATTAATATTTACATTAATTATCAACCCGTCAAAATCAGACATAAATAATACATTTGCGCCTAATCCTAATACCATTTTTTTAGTATTCAAAAATTTTGTATCGGATAATAATTGTTGCAATTCTTCCACACAATGGACATCAGCAAAATATTTTGCTTTTACATCTACCCTAAGAGTATTGTAATTTTTCAGAGAAAAATTTTCTTGTATAGTTATCATACTGCAAAGGTAAATTAAGTTTTGGAAACAGTATAAAAAACATCTACTTAATTAAAAAATTTAATGTAAATTTGCACCTTAAATATTATAAATATAAATACTTGCCATTTGGTGTTATAAACGTCCAAAATGCAGTTAAAGTTTTATTATGAAGAAATATCAGATTGTATGTAAAAAATGTGGCACTGTCATAGACAATTTCAAAGAATGGTTTGCCATAAATCAGAAATGCCCAAAATGTGGCAGTAATCACGCTGAAATAGAATATACCTCAGATTACTCTAAGTTAAAAGATTTATACCATGATACGCCGGATAGTTTTTGGGAATATTTCGACTTTTTGCCATTAGAAAACAGAGAGAACATAATATCATATAAAGAAGGAGCAATTCCTATTGAGGAATGGGACTTTTTAGAAGACTATGCAAGTCGGAAATATGGTATAAATTGCAAGGTATACATATACCGTAACGATTTGAATGGTGGCACAAACACTTTTAAAGATGTTGCGGCGAGTATGGCGGCATCTGTTTTCAAAGAAAACGGCATATCAAAATATTGTCTTGCCTCTACCGGCAACACAGCAACTGCATACAGTAAATATTTAACAAAAGCGGGTATAGAATTTACTGTTTTTGTTCCAAATTGTGTAAATCAGGACACCGTAGAAGAAATAAAATCTCATCATCAGCATATTGTTGTCAGTGACGGTGATTATTCCTACGCTAAAAAGTTGGCGGCAGAATTTCACAAGAACAACGGTGTACTCATTTCCGGCGGCAACATAGACCCCATACGTGTAGAAGCGAAAAAGACAATGGTATTTGAATTTATGCGTCAGTTAGGGAAAATGCCTGACATTTATTTACAAGCTGTCAGCGGCGGCACTGGACCTATTTCTATTGACAAAGGTGTCAGAGAAATAAAAAATTTTTATCCGGAGGTAAAATTACCAAAGATGTTCTTAGTACAGCAAGACACTTGTAATCCGATGGTACAAGGCTGGAATAACGCCGTAAAAAACGGCTTCCCCGAAGGCTATGAAAAAGACTACCCTGCCATAGATAATCCACAAACAAAAGTATCTATCTTATCCACAGGTAATCCGGGAATGTTTCCTATTGTCGCACCGATTGTAAAAAAGAGCAACGGAACTTTCTTGTGCGTAAAAGAATCCGAACTTCTTGATTATGCACGAATGATAAAGAAAGAACGCAACATCATATTAGGACCGGCTTCGATTGTATGTTTCAGCGGATTTTTTGAAGCATTAGCACAGAATAAAATAGAAAACGGGCAAACTGTTTTGATAAACACCGGCGAAGGAGCAGCTCGCTCCAAAGATTTTGCCCAAGCTATTTAGAACATGAATAAATTTATTGATAAAGTCGTCTGGATTACCGGATCTTCATCCGGCATCGGCGAGCAAACCGCGTATTGTCTTGCCAAAGAAACTGCAACTTTAATATTGACTGCTTTAGAAGAAGACTTACTTCAAAAAGTAAAAACACAATGTATCAACTTAGGAGCTGCTGCCGTAGAAATTCTACCCTTCGACCTATCTAAATTAGATATGCTTGACGAGCTTGCTGAAAAGGCATGGAATTTATTCGGTAAGATAGACATAATGTACAACAATGCCGGCATCAGTCAAAGAGCAAATACCATAGACACCGAACTTAAAGTATTAATGAAGATAATGGACATAAATTATTATGCTCCTGTCATTATCACCAAGCATTTATTACCGTTGATGATAAAAAACGGCGGCGGGCAATTAGTAGTCACGACCAGCATTGCCGGCAGATTCGGTTTCCCTTTACGCTCTGCCTACAGCTCGTCAAAACATGCTCTATACGGCTTTTTTGAAACAGTACAAGCCGAATATTACAATAAAAACATTAAAGTAACTATTGTGTGTCCCGGACGAGTACAGACCAACATTTCTTTATATGCTCTCGAAAAAGATGGTACACGACACGGAAAAATGGATGCAGGACAAGCAGGCGGCATAAGCGCAGAACAAGCAGGACGCATAATCACAAATGCCATTTACAAGAAAAAACGTGAAGTTTTAGTAGGAAGAAAAGAACTAATTATGGCGTATATCAAAAGGTTTTTCCCCGGATTAGCTGCCAAAATTGCAAGAAAAATAAAATCAATGTAAAATTGACAAATTACTAATAAAATTAAAGCAAACATTAATGAATAATTATTATATATCTGGTATTCAACAAGTTGGCGTAGGAACGGAAGATTTAATGAAATCATGGAAATGGTATGCCGACATGTTTCAAATTGACGTTAAAATTTTGGAAGACGACACTGTAGCCGAGCTTATGCTACCCTACACCGGCAACAAGCCGCAAAAACGTCATGCTGTCATAGCTATAAATCTACAAGGTGGCGGCGGCTTTGAAATATGGCAATATTCGGAAAGAAAGCCTAAACCTATTGACTTTGATATACAGGTTGGCGACTTAGGCGTTTTCGTTGCTAAAGTAAAAAGTCGTGATGTAAAAGCCTTCTACAAAGAAATTTCGGCTAAATATAATAAGGTAAGTGAACTTACAGCATCGCCAGACAAGCGTCCGACATTCTACGTGGAAGACCCTTTCGGCAACTATTTCCAAGTTGTGGAAGATGATTATATTTATATTGATGAAAAGCGGCTTTCCGGCGGTATTGTTGGTGCCATGATTGGTGTTACCGACATTGAAAATGCGATGAAAGTTTATTCGGATATCATTGGTTATGATACTGTTATCTACGACATCACCGGCAATTTTGACGATTGGAAATTTTTACGCGGCGGCGAGCAAAAATACAGAAGAGTCTTATTAGGACACAGTAAAAAACGCAAAGGAGCTTTTGCCGACTTATTCGGACCTAGTACTATTGAATTAGTAGTAGCATTAGACAGACCGGCAAAAAAATTATATGAAAACCGTTTTTGGGGCGACCCCGGTTTTATTCAGATATGCTTTGATGTTACTAATATGGCTGCTTTGAAAGAATTTTGCAAGAGCAAAGGCTTTCCTTTCACTGTTGACAGTTGTGCTGACACAAACAAATTTGACATGGGTGAAGCAGCAGGACATTTTACTTATATTGAAGACCCTGATGGAAATCTTATCGAATTTGTTGAAACTCATAAAATCAGCATTATAAAGAAATTAGGAATACACATAAATCTGCTAAAAAGAAACAGAGAAAAAGTTATGCCTAAATTTTTATTCCGGTTGATGAAATTTTCAAAAATAAAATTTTAATTTTACGTTTAAGGTATACTTTTTGATAAATATCTTCGTTTGTGAAGATAGAAAAACATCTTTTCAGATATTTTTTTTATCTTTGCACTTTGTTTTTGAATTATGATTATTTAAATATTTTATTAACTAAAAACTTTTTTAAAATGAAAAAAATCAGTGTATTATTTGCAATTGTATTAGGAATTGCAATCGGATTCAGCTCATGTAATCCTACAAGTGAATCAGCAGTTATTAATCTTACCAGCGAAACAACTGTTGAAGTTGACTTAATGGCATTAGACTCTGTTTATGTTGCCGGATATGTTACATCTGCTACCGATGATATTAAGAGTGTAACATTTACATCAAACTTTAATGATGGCACTTGGGTTACTTTTGAAGTTACCACATTTACAGATGCCAGAAATTATCAATTTGAATTAAAAGGTACGGATATTTCTGCTCGCGATGGTATGACAGATGTTGTCATTACAGCCACTACAACAGCTGCCGATGTTGCCGCTACAACCAAAACTATAACTGTAACCATTAAAGAAATTGTTATCCCTATTGAAGAAGGAACATTTGAATGGCAAAGAATTGGCGGTGGAACAGCAACAGGTCTTGAAGGCTATGGCTTAGAATGGAAAGGTAACTATGTAAGAGACATTTTCGTTAAATTAGTACCTGCTGAAGGTTCTATGTTATACATTCTTGATGCTGCTGATTGGAGCATAAGCACAGTAAAAGAAATGAGGGCAAGACTTGCTACAGCTACTCCTGCTACAGAATACTTTAACGTATCTGCAGAAGCACCGAAAGATTATGATGATGTTCTTTTCACAATTTACAATGGTTATGCTCATTTAATTCATGTAACACATGCAAATGTTGTTAATGATGCAAACGGAACAACTATTACCATCACAGGTGATTACAAAGAAGTTGCATTTGCAATAAGCAAATAAGACACATTTCAATAAAAAAAAAGCCGGTTCAATGAGCCGGCTTTTTTTTTGCTGTTAAAACAACATACAATTACGAATTTTCGATAACATTTATAATTTCATCTACCACAGCTTGGCGTTTTTGCTCTATCATTGAGGTATCAGCATCAACAGTGTTAGCATAAGCCGTTAATTTTTCCCTACGCAACTTAGGCATAGCTTTCAATATTTCTGTCCGGTCTTTACCAATTAAATTATTAAGAAGAAAAACGACTATATCGTTATTCAAATTTTTAACTACTTTCTTAATCACCGTAGAATTAAACAGCAATAAGCTTTTCCACGTGATAGGATTTTTCACTATGTCGCTTTTTTCTTCTTTTGATTTTTCTTCAGCTGTAGATATTTCATCGACTCTACATAAAAAATCAGAGAGGACATTCATATAATTAATAAAAGCGTTATACGGTGAATCGTAAGGAGTGAGCATGTGGCGGGCAGCCACGCCGTCCGAGAACAGTTTTGTACACATATATATCAGATGGTCAGAAGATTGCAGATACAGATAATCTTTAATAATTTCTTTATCGCTGCAATATTTGACTTTATCTGCGACATCATACAATTTTTTAAAAGCATCATTTTGGAGTTCGTTACCGAGCCAAGTTGCAGTATCTTTTTCTTCATCAGCCCAAGTAATAGGGAATGGAATATTAAGTTGTCCGACAGGAGCAAATTTTTTAACAACTATGGAAGGCGTATTCATTTCAACATCTTCGCGTATAGCTATTCGTTGCAGCAGGTCTTTCAAAAAGTCGAAGATACCAGAAGAAGCCGGTATATGTTCGCCAAAAGTCTCATATTCAAGTCCGAGTGTCAGACATTCTCCTTTAGATAACGCCTTATCCATCCAGCCCATATATTTGTCGGCAGTAAGAGGCCATTGGTCCCATGAAGTTTTAGCAAATCTAAAGGCAATATCATCACTAAGGCTACTATTTCGTGTCAGTAATTTCAGTTTCGGATTAGCTCCGCTACAATAGAGAAATTCTGGTTGTTTCCAGCCGAGAACATGGCGTGCACCTTCAATAATAGCGGCATTAAAATTTAAAGAAGATATAATTTCTCCAACTTTATCGCTATAAAGCATCTCTGTATTTACAAACGCTTTAGGAGTAACGCCGAAGACATCTTCCATCAACTTTTTATGCTTAAGTACTTGTTCGATAAACACATCAGTATTACCGAGACAAGAGAAAGAGTAATCATAAGTTTCTGCCAACAATTCAACGTTGCCTGTATTCACTAATTTTTTAAAGCTGTCGAGAACCTCCGGAGCCGACCACATAAGTTGTTCTATGGCAAGTCCGGAAACAGACATGCATATTTTTATTTTATCTCCATATTCTGCCATAAGGTCAAGCAACAACTTATTCATTGGCATATAGCTGTTTTCTGACACTCTTTTTAAAATCTGCCTATTAAGATAATCATCATAATAATTATGATTTACGCCTATATCAAAGAAGCGATATTTTCGTAATCTAAGAGGTTGATGAACTTGGAAATACAAACAAACTGACTTCATTATATAATTTTTTTAATATTAACGACTAATTTAAACATTAATTACGGTTTTATAGATACCGGTGATTTTAGCTGCGGCTTTTTCCCATTTCAGTTCCATTATTTCTTGTTTTCCGCAACGTTTATACATTTGGCTAAGAGAATCATAATGGAGCAGACCATAGATAAAGTCAGCCATTGCGTTTACGTCCCAGTAATCGATTTTCAGTGCGTGTTCCAATATTTCGGACACACCGGATTGTTTAGAGATGACGACAGGGACATTAACTCTCATGGCTTCGAGCGGGACAAGTCCAAAAGGTTCTGATACCGAAGGCATTACAAACACATCACTCATTGCGAACATTCTATCCACCTGTTCACCGCGCAGGAAGCCTGTAAAATGAAAATGGGAAGACAGTCCGAGTCGGGCTACATACCTTATCATTTTCTCCATCAAGTCGCCGGTACCTGCCATTACGAATCGCACATTTGAATCTTTTTCGAGTATCAGTTTAGCGGCTTCAATAAAATATTCAGGACCTTTTTGGAACGTCAGACGCCCTAAGAAGGTCACGACTTTTTCTTTCACATTCTTTTTAACCTCATCTATATCAGGCAGTTCCGATAGTTCTATTGCATTATGTACGGTAACCACTTTATCAGGGTTGATACCATATTTATTGATAACAGTATTAGCGGTAAGGTTACTCACCGTTATCACCTTATCGGCGGCTTCCATACCTGCTTTTTCGAGATTATACACCAAAGAATTGACATGTTCGCCTGTTCTATCGAACTCTGTGGCGTGTACATGTACGACCAAAGGTTTTCCAGAAGCTTTTTTAGCGGCTATTCCTGCGGAATAAGTAAGCCAGTCGTGAGCATGTATCAAATCGAAATCATGTTCACAGGCAATTTTAGAAGCTACTAAGGCGTAGCGGGCAACTTCGTCCATCAGGTTAGCACCGTATTTACCGGAGAACTCGTATTTTTGAGCATAAATAGGATTAGAAGTATAATTTGGTATAGACTTTAATTTTTCGATATATTTTTCGAACTCTTCCGGTCCAAGATAAGGAATCAAAGAGGAGCCGACTTCGATATAAGTCATTTTCTCCATTTGTTCCTTATATACTGTTTCGTAAAAGTCGACTTCTACGTCACTTGCATTCACAAAATCGGCGACAGAGGAATCTTCATCGCCATAAGCTTTAGGGACGACAAAAATAAGTTCTACCCCATTCTTAACCAATCCTTTAGCCATTCCATAGCAAGCAGTACCGAGACCGCCGGTAATATGAGGGGGAAATTCCCAGCCAAACATTAAAACTTTCATCATTTCACGACTTTAGAATTTTCACTTATTTTAATCAGTTCGGTAACCCACAAAAGGGCGGAGACATTAGTTGCCTGAGATATAGTGCCGCTACCTTCATAAGGAGGATTACCATTATATAATTGAGAGATAAGACCGATGCCGCCTTCAGACATTTCCGGTTCAAAGTCGGCGACTATCTTCTTCAGATATTGTCCGGCGTAATTACCGCCTTCCAATTTGAATATGCTGATAGCATAAAATATAAGCAACCATGGGTAAGCCGATCCTGAATGTTGGCTTAATCCGCGTTCGTTATGGTCACCTTCGCACTTAGCCAAATACTGTTCATGACGTGGCGACAAAGACCTAATGCCACGAGGTGTCATTAACTCTTCGTGGACAACTTTAAGAATGGACATTGACTGCGGCATAGACAATGGCGTATAACGCATTGCAATAGCTATCAGTTGATTAGGGCGTATCAAATAATTTTTTTCTTTATCATTAAAAAAGTCACACAAGTAGCCATGTTCCTGACTCCAGAAAGCCTCTAAAAACGAGGCAGCAAGTTTTTCCGCAAAAGGTTTCCACTCTTCTACAAATTCGTTATCGTTAGCAGAGGCAGCTATTTCCATTGCGAAACATATTGCATTGTACCACAAAGCATTTATTTCCACGGCATAACCTGTGCGCGGTGTTACGGGCTTTCCGAGTACCACAGAGTTCATCCACGTAAGGGCGAGACCTTCGCGTCCGTGATGAAGCAGACAATTTTCATCGGCATAAATACCGTAATCAGTACCATTTTTATAGCTATACAGTATTATTTTAATATACTTCCACCATCTTTTATATACGTCTTTATTTCCGCCGGAGCAATAGAAAGCATATTGTTGCAGTGCCCATATAAACCATAGCGAAGCATCAGCAGAAGGCGTTACGCTCGAATGTATATTATAAGAAAATTTAAAGAATGCGCCGGACATATCCTCTACCATTGCATTAATCACACTTCTAAATATGTCCGGTTTATTTTGTGTCAATGTTAATCCGGGCAAAGATATAAAAGTATCGCGAGGTATTACGCCGAGCCATTGATAGCCGGCAATAACCTTATATTTACCATTTTCATTGATAAGAAATTGTTGAGCTGCATTCAACAGGCAAGAGCGGAAGCTGTCGCGTGGCATGCGGCGAGCCAATTCATTATTAAACAAGCGGGTAAGACAATTAGGGTTACTTTCTTCGATACCCACAGACAAAATTACGCTTTCTCCGGGTGCTAATTTTATTTCAAAAAATCCCGGCGTATACAAATCTTCCAATCCATAATATCCGCGTTCAATATCTTTTTCGTATTCAAAATTATAATACCAATCCGGAGCATGAACATACTCAAACGGTTTATTCAGTTGAAAGTGCAGATAAGAATATCCGTTATACATACGGCATTTTATTCCGTCATGAATAACATCATAATGTTTATCTACATCATTATTAGCCTTTGATAGTTGATGGCGATTTCTATAAGCAAGCAGCGGACAAATTTTAAGTGTGGTATCGGAGTGAGCTTCGAGTAAAGTATATCGCACCATAAATCTGACACCATTATAAGTATTAATACGCTCTTTTTTCAGAAGCACTCCTCCCACTCTGTAAAACAGAGCCGGCATTGGGTCAAAAGTCAGTTCACGTATATATTTATGTCCTTTAGGATAATAATATCCGTTCTGATAGCGATGAACAGCGAGATGAAATTCCTCTTCATGTTGAATAATGGACTCATCTAAACTCGACAGCAGCACATGCAAATCGCCATCCACATAAGGTTGCGGTGCCACTAACAGTCCATGGTAACGACTTGTATTACATCCTATTAAAGTCGTAGACCCATAAGCTCCGTTTCTATTTGTACGTAACAATTCCCTTTTGAGACCGTATGATAAATTCACAAGGGAAGACTTATCGAAATGTATATAACTCATATAGCACTTGTTTTTAGCAAGTGCTAAAGTAATATAAATATTTGAGTTTTTACAAAAAACATCTTATTTTTTTTCAAAAAAAAATAAGATGTTTAATTCAAACGGCAAATCAGCTTAAAAAAATTCGATTTATCACATCATATACCGATGCAGATACCAAGTCCGAGAGCTGTTTTCATGAGGGCTGTATCCATAGTCACGAGGTTTGGAGACATGATAGCCTCTTTAAGTGTGACATGAGTAATATAAGGGTGTCTGTAAGAGACCATTGTACCGAATTTCTTTTCGAGGACGAGTTCAAAAGCTTTCACTCCAAATTGTGAAGCGAGGACTCTGTCGTAAGCGATAGGCACACCGCCACGTTGCAGATGTCCTAACACAGTAGTACGAATACTATGTTCACAGCCGGCATCTTTCAGTTCTTTTTCCAATTGGAACCCCACACCGCCAAGGACTCTGTTTTCGTATCCCGGTTCGCTACTTGTATGAGCAACATTTTGTCCATTGATATTTCTTGCACCTTCAGATATTACTATATTAATAAATCCGCGACCTTTACTAAAGCGAGACTCTATTTTATCCATCACCTTATTAATATCGTAAGGGAATTCGGGCAGCAGGCAAACTTCAGCTCCGCCGGCAACAGCTGAGTTAAGAGCTATCCAGCCCGCATCTCGCCCCATAACTTCAAGAATCTGCACACGATTATGGCTGGCAGCGGTAGTCACCAACTTATCAACAGCTTCGGTTGCAATTTGCACAGCAGTTTGGAAGCCGAAAGTGGAATCGGTAGCCGACAAGTCGTTGTCAATAGTTTTAGGCACGCCTACTATATTAAGACCTTTCTCGAACAATCCTTGTGAAATACGCTGTGAACCGTCGCCACCAATATTAATGACAGCATCTATGCCGAGATAAGAAATTTTGCGTATCATTTCATCGGAGCGGTCAACAGTTATCCATGTGCCATCATTCTGTTTAACCGGCCATGCAAAAGGACCTCCCTTGTTAGTTGTTTGAAGTATTGTACCTCCCTGATAATGAATGCCTCTCACAGCATGCTCATCAAGTACGACTATTTCAGTAGGCTCTCTAAGAATACCGTTAAAAGCCTCTATTGACCCGACAACTTCCCAGTTTTTTTCTTGAGATGCACGATTAACCACAGCTCTAATTACTGCATTTAATCCCGGACAATCTCCGCCGCCGGTTACTAACATCACTCTATTCATACAATAAAATTTTTAATAACACATTAATCTTAGTACATGACAAAATTTTCAAATTTTCTTTTTAATTTTCTTATAATCAATTAGTTATGAACATTTTTTGTTGATAACTTTTTTCATTAGTTATTGAATAAGTGATTGATATTCAGTATTTTAGAAGCAAAAAATCTTCACACCTTTTCTTCTATGAATATCAATCACAACTGCAAAAATAATCAATTTTCAGACACATTACGTTGTTTTTTTG
>JALNXP010000052.1 GCA_023230285.1 Bacteroidales bacterium
GACTACTTTTTCTATGGGGCGTGGGCGGAAGTTACGACCGCCGAGATAAGATACGGCGCAAGGATAGCAGCTGAATTTACAGCCCCGCGAAGCATGAAACAAGTCGACCATTTGCACACCTTTATGATTATACAGTTCACGTTTATACAGGTCACGGCGAGCCGGTCCCACCAATTCTATAGGAGGCTGCTTTCCCATGTAATTATAAACCTTTTTCAGCTTATTATTTCTCCAGTCGTCAAGAAATTCCTCTGTACGACCTTCCGATTCGCCCAAAAAGATACTGTCGGCATGAAGCATTGTTTCTTCTGCATGAAGCATGGTAGAGATACCGCCGAACATTACTGTTTTTCCTTTTTTACGAAATTCATCGGCAATAGCCCAGCCTCTTTTAACCTGCGTTGTGAGCATCATAGAGATAAACACGATGTCGCAATCGTCATCAAAGCTCAACTCTTCAACATTTTCATCTGTAAATGAGACCTCCACATAATCGGGCAACGAAGCGGCGAAGACTACGGGACCGTGAGGCGGCAGATTAAATGTAGTCTGTCCGGGTAATTTTTTCCACTTAGGATAAATTAATTTTGCTTTCATATTTTATTTTTTATTTATTCATTATCTATTTCGTTAATTATTTCGTTCAAGCCCAGAAACTCGGCGCAAGTAATTGCAGCTCCGATAGTTACGCCTAAAATCCCATGTGAATTTATATTTTGTCCCGTCATAAAAAGATTTGGAATTTTTGTCCGTTGTGACACCAATGTTTGTGTCGGAAAATTTTTATCTCTGATAATACCATACATAGAGCCTTCGTGAGTTCCTGTATAATCGCGATACGTAAGAGGTGATGATGTTTCATAACCTTCTATTGCGCTATTAATTCCGGGAAACGACTCTTCGAGTTTAGCAAGAAGCTGCTGTGCTTTCATCTCTTTAAAAGTCTTGTAATCTTCGCCGCGCCGTTCCACTTTAGTATTTACCCACTGCCGCACTTCATCAAATTTCATATAACCTATCAGCTCTGCACTTTGCGCATACTGTGGATTTTCTTTATGACATTGGTGCATGTACAGATAGCTCTGCGGGTATTTATTTACGTCATAATTATTTACATTCCACACATTTCCATCTTCATAAAAATAGTAGTTATAATTTAGATACGGGGTCGTATTTTCTTTAAACTTAATATAGACAGTAAAATTTGAGATGGTATTTTCAAGTGCATTAATACGGTCACGGTATGCCTTACGTATAAGGCGGGTATCTAACATAGTTAGCATTTTCTGCGGGTGTATATTAGACACAAAAGAATCGGCTTCAATACGCTCACCGTTAGCAAGTTGCACTGCGACAGCTTTATTATCATCACAGATGATATTTGTTATTTCACAATCTGTATAGATTTCTCCGCCAAAAGAGCGGATAGATTTAGCGAGCGACTGTGCAATAGCATCGCTGCCACCAACTATGCGATAAGCACTTTGGATATAAAAATTATTGATAAGCGCATGAATATATGTAGGTGTCTTACCTTTAACACCGGCATAAAGCGGCAGATTTCCGGCAAGGATATTTTGCAAAATCGGGTTAGAAGTCACGGATGCAATAAATTCATCAACACTTGTTTTTATATAATCGGCATCTATAAAGGTATGAGTATTGATTTTTCGCATATTATACAATGGCGATGAGGCGGCAATTTGTCTGACACGGCGGATATATTCTTCAATATCCTTATGATTTTCGGGGAAACTCTCACTTAAAGTATTTATAAATGCCTCATAACCTGAAGCATAACGGTATTTTTGTCCTGCCAAAGAAATCACATCATATCCATCTGTATCCAGAGAATGAACTTTTACATCATCTAAAACATTAATAAAATCAAACAATTTATGAAGAATTTGTCCTTCTTGAAGGCTGCCGATATAGTGCATACCGGTATCAAACTTTACTCCAAAGCGTTTAAATGTCTGGAGACAACCTCCTATCTGATGATTTTTCTCTAAGATGACAACCTTATAACCTTTTCGCGACAAGATATAACCGCATATCAATCCGCCTAAGCCGGTACCTAAAATTGCTATTTCGTATCTATTATGCGCCATATACACTTATAATTTTATTTTCATCAACGATATAATCAAACTGTTCAGTATCGGGAATACTTTCCACATAGCACAAGTTCTCAGGTACTGACACGCAATTCTTCGCCAACGCCAAGTTATCCGCATCATCATCGGTAGCAAAGATTTGTAACTGTTTTTTGACTAATGCAATTAGCAATGAAAATTCGCCCTGTCCACAACGTTTGACAAGTATTTTACCATTATCCGGCAACTCGTTTATCATCTTAGTCCACGAATTTATATTTTTTAATTTTCTACGACAAGTTATCTCCGCATTATTACCTTTATAGATATAATTATAAATCACCAATTGTTTAAAATATTCCGGTGTTTCTACTGATTTTACGATGTCTGCATATTTATTCACATAGAAAGCACGGATTTTTTGCGATATTTTTAAAGTTGGCAAGTCTTTTCTATATGTTGCATCATCAGGTTTAATTCTGTCAGCGATTTCCACAGTAACAGTTCCCTTTCGGAGCAGGAACTCTTTTTTAGGCAACACCTGCCCCACGCCGTGAATAATAATCGGCAGAATGTCAATGTTCAGTTGTTCTGCCAAATAAAACGCACCTTGATGAAAACGAAGTATAGAATAATCTATAGAGCGAGTACCTTCGGGAAATATAAGCACCGAGTAGCCTTTATCTATAAAACTTTTTAATTTCGGAACATTTTTCTCTATTCCGTCTGCAACCGGCAGATAATCAGCAAATTGCAATATCCATCCGTAAAAAATCGATTTACTGACCCATTCATTAGTAAGGACAACAATCTTCGGTGAAAGCATCAAAAGATACATCAAGTCGAGGTGTGACTGATGATTGCAGATAATTACAGATGGCTTATCAAAACATTCATCGTTTTTATTTATGACATTACATGCAACTTGCGGCATAATCTTACTCAAAAATCGGAACGTTTTACATATTGCTACATGGAAATGATATTTTGCTTTATCACTTTTATGACCTAATACGACCATAAAAAAGCCCGTTATTGTCATAATTAAAGAGCCTATAATAAAGCCGAAGAAAGATAAGCCGGTTTTTATCAAGCCCCAAAATGTAATCGGCACGAGACGTTGTCTGCCTTTTTTACGTGTCAGCCATTTGAATATCAACGGCGGGAAAATATATGCCATCACAACAACGGATAACATTCCCACAATAGTAACTTCGGCAAGAGATTTCATGGCAGGATGCTTTGCAAAGATAAGCATGCCTATGCCGATAAACATAATAGAAGACGACAAGAAGATGGAATTTTTAAATTGTGCCAGCATCTTGCGCCCATATCGATATTCGTACATTAATCCTTCTGTAACAAAAATAGAGTAATCATCACCCTGTCCAAAGATAAATGTAGCTAAGATAATATTTACAATATTAAATTTCATGCCTGTCATTCCCATGATACCCAGAATCCATATCCACGCAACAGCCAAAGGAATAAAAGCCATAATGCTTATTTCAAGTCGTCCGAAAGATATTAGCAGGAACACAAAAACGATGCAGCCGCATATATAAAGCACATAATCGAAGTCATCGGACAAGGCATCGACCATTCGCGAGGCGATAGAACTGTCTGTAAAAGCAAATATTTCATCATCGATTTTGTTCAAAGTACACTCCACCTCATTCATGGCATTTTTATCCACAGTGAGAATATTATAAATCATAGATTTATCATTTTCAACTACCACATAAGATTCAGCCAAATCGTGCATTACGGGTGCAAAATATTCTATTTTTTCCGGTTGAAATTTGCGATTAATCATTTCTCTGAAACGATTAAAAGATTCTGTTCTAAAGCCTGTTTCTATAGCGGCAGCATCAAATTCAGACAAGAAATTTTCACGTTTATCCTGCCAAAAATCATCCCACAGTTTCAGACGTTCTATTTGAACAGCTTGTGACGGCAGGAACACTCCTACTCCGCTGATTTTCTTTATCTTACCACTATTGGCAAGCGACTGTATAATCATTGATGCCGTTTCATTATTACTCAGTGCTTCGTCAACGTCTTTTCCTTCGGCAATACAATACAAAGTCAAAGTAGTTGTATCTGTTTCTGCCACAAGTTTATCAAACGCATCGCGCTGTTCATCAGTCATATAATTGATAGCGTGCATATTCGTTTCAAACGAAGTACGTTTACTGAAGAAGAAAAAGACAACAGTTAGAATGATGACCGGCAGTACAATATAGAACTTCGTTTCGGGTGCAAATTCGGCAACACGTTTAAAAGCGAGAGTGCTTTCGCGAGATGATTTCATACGTTTAGACGGCAGAAAATGCGGTAGAAAAATAAGCACAAAGAGAATTGTCCCAACAAGAAGCAGCGAAGCAAACAAACCCAAGTCTTTCATAGCATCGGAGCTGATAAACAACAGGCTCAAGAAAGCTCCTACTGTGGTGATATTTCCAATCATCAACGGATTAACAATATCTTTTATGATTTGCTCCTTATCCGCCGTGCGCTTAAAATGCGACAGAAAATGTATTGGATAATTGATTGCAATACCGAAGATGATAGAAGCAACGCCGACAGCAATAATCGACACCGGATTTTTAATCAGCGGAATTATGCCGAGAGCGAAAAGTCCGCCGAAAAGCACCGAAATAAAGATAAGAGAAATACTTCGGAAATTGCGATAATAATAAATCAGCAGAGCTAAAATAAATATGATAGACAATGCAATTGCGATAAAACTATCTTTTTTAATTTGAGTAGAATTGGTAAGAGACACTAAAGATGCTCCAAAGCTGCTTAACTCCACTTGTCCGTCAAGTTCAAGCTCAACAGCTTTCATCGCTTTATCTATATTGGAAATCAGCTTGCCGTTATTATCGGTTTCACTTATCGGATAATTAGAATTAATAACCACAACAGCTTCTGTTTCTTCTTTATTAAATATGTAATCGTCTAAGTTATGATATTGTTCATTAAGTTGGAAGCCGGCAAGTTTTTTCAAAACATTTGATGAAAAGAACAGCGGGTCGGAAATGACAACCGGTTGCAAAGTACTTACCGGAGAGGCAAGCAACATTTTATCGTTATAAAGTTGTTGTCTGATATTGTCTTGTGTCAGCAACGTATCCATACGGGCATAGTCATCTTCCGTTAAAAAATACGGCATATTATTGATAACGAACTCGGTAACTTCGTTAATTTGTTGTTGAGTAACGCCATAAAATATTTCTTTAATATAATTTGAAGAATCGCTATCTTCCATTTTTTCTACGAACATATCGACAGCTTCCATCAACAGGTCGTAATCTACTTTCTGCGTATCGCCGTCTGCATCGGCATCTTTTATATTTACAACAATTTTATTTGAAGATCCAAGATGTTGATAAGCATAGTTGATCCTTTTATTATCTTCATTTTGAGGAAGAAAGCTGCTGATGTCTTCTACAAAGCGCAGTCGAGAGGCAGCAAAGCCCAATGAGACAACTAAAATGGCAAAAATTGTCCACAACACGACAGGCTGTCTATTCAAAAAATGATAAATATTTACGAATAATTTTCTCATAGCAGATGTCTTTTAATATAATGGACGAGCATAGCGGGATAACCGTAAACGACAGCCAAGAGGCAGAAGCATGTATTCAGAATGCTTATACGGGCAAAGTCGCGAGCAGGTCTGAAATGCGACACACGATTTTCAGCATCCGGATAAAACACATTGATATTCAAAGGCACAATAGCTATTCCGCGCCACGCACATCTGACAAGGAGCTCAAGTTCGGCTTCATAACGTTTTGTGACAAGCCGCATTTTCCCCATTTTACGTAAAGGATACAGCCGAAAGCCGGTTTGAGTATCAGGCAATTTTTCCCCTGTTTGAAGAGTAAACCAGAAATTCGAGAATTTATTGGCAAAAGTATTCTTTTTGGGCATTCCATCACAACCAAGCTGACGACTGCCGATAAGCATTGCATCAGGATTATTTTCAATTAGATACACAAAAGCCGGAATGTCGGAGGCAAGATGTTGTCCATCAGAATCTATAGTAATTGCATAGCGAAAGCCTCTATCTGTCGCAGCTTTAAAACCTTGACACAAAGCATAGCCCTTCCCACAATTTTTTTCGTATGATATTAATGTAATATTCGGAATATTTTGAACGATGTCTGAAGTAGCATCTGTAGAGCCATCATTGACAACAATGACATCAGGACAATATTGCAACACCGAAACAATGACTTTTTCGATAGTTGTCGAGTTATTATAAGTCGGAATAATTACACAAATGTCATGTTCTTTCATCAGCACACCTCCATTTTTATTTTGACAAAAACCATATCATCATGAAATACTACTATGGTAAGCATGCTACTATCGTTATTTGCAGACTCGCGATGAATACGAAAACAGACCACAGGATTCTCCAACGGGCTGATAATATTTAAGAATTTAATATTTTTAGCACTTTTGATTTGGAATTTTTTACAGAAAGCTATGCTTGCCAACTCAAGAGCAATTTTTACGACACATACACCCGGCGTAATAGGTTCTTCGGGAAAATGTCCTTTAAAGATGTCGTGGAACTTATTCAGTTCTATCTCAAATTCAACATCATCGCCATTAACGTTCCGTGATATAATATTGTAAAAATTATCCATATTTGTCATTTAATTAAACACATCATCAAGAATTTCCGTATTAACTTTCTCATTAGTAAACATAATTTTAGTACTGTCGCCGTTAGCTTCTTCCATCACGACTTCATCAGCGAGAAAACTTTCAGCATCTAATCGTACCACTATCTTACCATAAAGAGCTTTAATTTTTCTGCTCTTTGGAGTTAAAACGGCATCTATGCCGCCATTTTCATTTTTTATATATTCGAGAGTGAAATTTTTATTATCAATAAAATTGTCACCATTTACGGTACTTATTATCATTTTGCCGAGTTCATCTATCATTTTATTGGGGGCATCAACCTGACCGGTAGCAGTCTTCAACAAAGATTTTCCTTGATTAAAAATAATGATAATCGGTTGAGGCTCTGTGTATTCCCATCTTAATTTATCAGGAGATTTAAAGTACATCTTCCCTTTTTGCACAACCGGTTCAGCGAATACGGCAGAAGTACGTTCCTGCACAAAATCTGCCTGCAAGCACAGGAGGTTGCTATGAGCGAGGACTACTTTATCCGCCACAGACTTATATTCTTCTTCCGTCAATATTTTATCGGCTTGAGCGTCAGCAGCTACTGTCTGGGCAAAAACAGGCACGGCAAAAGCCACAATTGTTATCAGGCATAAAATATGTATTATCATCTTTTGCATTTTATTCTTTTTTATTTTACGACAAAAAACACACCAATCATAATGATGACTACGCCGAGCCAGCGTGTCAAAGGTACAGCTTCGTGAAACACGAAACACGCAGCAAGCAGCCCGATAACATAACTTATCGACAACATTGGATAAGCAACACTAAATTGGTAATGCTTAAGCACATACATCCATATAAACATTGCACTCAAGGCACATACACCTGAAGCTGCAAACTGCCATGTGGTAAATACTGTTTTAAAAAAGTGCCATGTCCATGCAAATTTTCCGAATAATTCCATGGAAATTTTCAAAAATGTTTGTGCTGCAACAAGCAAAACGGACTGTATTATTACAAAAATTATCAATCTAAGCATGACAAAAGAATTATTGAATGGTCTATATTATGAAAATGATTATACACCAAGATATTTCGCGGGTTACGAATTTCATCTTTCGAAGAATACAGCAGGTGTGCAGGTACTTTTTTACGTGCGATAGCAGTAGCTGCAACATAAACGCCATAAGCTGACGAGCAGAAAGATTCTCCAAATATATGTTTATAGCACATCGCCGGTATATTTTGTGTTATTTGCAAAACAATATTTTTATACACCTCATCATTATCTTTATCTCCGCTGAAACCCATAACCACGGCATCGACATCGGCAAGTTTCATGCCATTAGCTTGGAGTATTGCGTTAGTTTTAGCTTTAATTTCATCAATTGAAGGCATATATAACATTTCCACCGCTTTTATTTTGCAAAGAGCATCAAAAGTTTCTTTATTAGTGAGTACCATTGCTAATGAAGCATTTCCGGAAATAGAGCCGGCGGTGTTTGCAGAATGAAACGACTCTTCTGTCAGCGGTGCATCTTTCCAATAACCAACTTTTTGCAAAAGCGTAAAATAAGCCGGTGTCATCTCATCATGACCGCCGACAAGCGCATTGGAAATCATACCAAGTTTCATCTGGACAAAAGCATCAAGAACACAAGCATCGAATGACGTTCCTCTATGGGAATAAGTTGTATTATAGCCATGACATTTGATGAACAAAGCTATCTGCGAAGAAATCGTATTATGAGTCGACTGAATAAAATATGTCGGCTGTAGACAAGTTTCATCATTATCTAAAACTGCATTTAAAAAATGCTCCGTATTTTCGATACAACCAAGTCCGGTACCTGTAATAACAGCTTCAAGACTATCGCCGGTAAGTTCGCACTTCTTTAACACGTCAACAGATGTAACGATAGCTCGTTTCATCAATTTCCCCATTCTTCTGGCAACCATAACCGGAATATAAAGCTTAAAGTCCGGATCTATAGATTCGTTAAGTATCTTCTCTGAAAATACCGGACTATCGAACCATTGTTCGCTTAAAGGTTCCTGAGTAGATATTTGTGAAGCCGCCTGAATAAATATGTCCATATTGTTATAATTTAGATAAAATACATGAAGAATCATTACCTCCGAAGCCGAAAGAGTTTGTCATTACGTGTGAAAGTTTCACATTGCGGATACATTCTTTCACAGGAGAAAAGCTAAGAGAATCTATTTTCTCCGAAAAATTAAGGTTATTCGGAATAAAATCGTTAATCATAGCGAGTACGGAGATGACGCTTTCTACGCCGCCGGCTGCGCTGGTTGTATGACCGGTAAACGACTTAGTAGAAGACACCGGAGGTATTTTATCACCAAAGATGCGCATGATAGCTGCACCTTCGCTTTCATCATTATTGCCGGTACCTGTACCGTGAGCATTAATATAATCAATATCACCAGAATTTAGTCCGCTCATTTCCAATGCCTTAGCCATAGCCTTGCAAGCACCTTCGCCGGTTGCGGAGGAAGCTGTTTGATGGAAAGCATCACAGGCGTTGCCGTAGCCGGAAAGTTCGCACAGAGGCTTTACATTTCGCCTTTGCACAGATTCTTCGGATTCAATAACAAGATATGCAGCACCTTCGCCAAGGTTAAGTCCCTGCCTGTTTTTATCAAAAGGCTTACATTCTTCTTTGTCAAGAATCATAAGAGTATTAAATCCGTTAAGATGAAATTTGGAAAGACATTCGGTGCCGCCAACTATTGCTGCGTCAACATAGCCTGCCTTGATAAGATTAGCACCAAGAATAGCCGCGTTAGCGGCAGAAGAGCAAGCTGTAGAAATAGTTGTAACAATGTCGAATTTCCCTTCATACTGTTTACCTATCATATCCGTACAAGCACCGCAATCGTGCATCGCAATATACTCATTATGAGCATCATTATTCAAAAAGTCGTGATAATACAGCTCACTTTTTTCCATGCCGCCAACAGTAGTACCTGAGATAAAAGCTAATTTACGCGGGCGGCAAAGATTTATATTTGCTTCTTCGAGAGCTTCTTTCAAAGCGACTCTTCCGAGCAGTGAAGTCCTTGTTATCGGCTTAGAAGAAGTATATCCGGCGATAGCTTTCAGCTCCTCATCATCACATTGCACCTCTCCAACGGGAAGTTCTATATGTTTTGTCTTAAGGTATTTAATAGAGCCTATTCCGGATTTGCCGTCCAACAACGACTGCACGGTTGCTGCCTTCCCAACTCCAATTGCGGAGATAATCCCCATGCCGGTAACAAGTATTTTATTCATCTGATGATAATTATTTTGTTCTATGTTCTGAAACGTATTTTGCCATAGTAGCCACCGACTTAAAAATGTCGCGTCCTTCAGCGGCGTTAGCTAATTTTATGCCGTAACTTTTTTCCATCAGCACTATCAATTCGAGTGCATCAATAGAATCTAAGCCAAGACCTTCGCCAAATAGCGGAGCATTCTCATCAATATCATCAGGTGTCATGCCATCAAGGTTCAACACTTCAATAATTTCTTTCTTCAATTCTAAAATTAAATCTTCCATAATTTATTCTAAATTTTATATAAGTTATTAATATTATTTTCTGATAGTTGTAGTTTATCTAAATCCGAAAAGCGACAAGCTCTAATCATAAGCACATCGCAGCCATTATCGTAATTTACCCAGCCGGCTATCACATTAGACATACTCGGATTATTAAGAATATCTTTTATCGCATTATACATCTTTTCAGCGGAAAATTTTTCATATATATAAAACGATGTTTCTCCGAAAATCTTATTTCTGATAGCTATCTCGCCGGTTACAATATTAGCGAGAGTATAGACGAACACAGCCGGGCTTGGAAAGAAATTTTCTTTATCTGATATAGTCTGCTGATAGATTCTGTCATCATCTATAGACGAAGCGTTGTTAAGGCACACGACAGAATAATCTTCACGTGCGGCAGATGTTTCAGCGTTACGCATTACAACTTCAGCTGCCAAAAATCCTGCTTTCGCCTGATTATCCATTTTGAAGAACTTCGGATATTGTATTCCTAAAGTACGATAGACGGTGTTCAGCCATGCAGAACCTTTTTCGCAAGTGCGCATGAGGATTGTCTTACCGTCTGCGACTACGCAATCATCTGTAATTCTGCAACTTGATAATATATATGCTTCCATCTGTTATATCTTATTATTTTCGGTAAATAAAAGTGCCGCATTACAGCCGCCGAAGCCCGACATCATCTTAATAAAAGAATGTTTGGAGATTTCAGCGTTTGCGAGACATACGTTAACCGGATTTATTGTACCCGGTATTTCAGTACCGGCAGTTTTAAGCACAATATTATTTTGCAATGCGTGACACGACATAATAGATTCCAACACGCCGGCAGCTCCGAGTGTATGTCCGAAATAACCTTTCAAACTTGTGACGGGAACATCTTGTAAGCCGGCACGATTTATCGCCACCGACTCCATGTCATCGTTGTACGATGTAGCTGTACCATGCGCACTGATAAAGGCTATATCTTCATAACGCAGCTGCATAATACATCTGTAAAGACCTTCGCCCGTCCGCGAAGGTGCCGAGATATGATTCGAGTCGTTGTGCATAGCTCCGGCTTTCAGACTAACCGCATGCTCCGGTAAATCACAGCCATTATCGGCAACATATACTATTGTCGCCGCCGCCTCACCCAAATTCAGCCCACAGCGG
>JALNXP010000053.1 GCA_023230285.1 Bacteroidales bacterium
ATTTTCAATAAGTTGGATTTTATCGGAGACTTTTGCTCCGCCGAGAATAGCTGTAAATGGATGTTCAGAATGGCTCAACACTTTTTCCATAGCATTTACTTCTTTTGCCATCAGTAAGCCAAAAGCCTTATGATTTTTGTCGAAATAATTAGCGATAATTGTGGTAGAGGCATGCGCTCTATGAGCAGTGCCGAAGGCATCATTAACGTAGAAGTCGCCTAAGGAAGCGAGTTTTTGAGAAAATGCTTCATCACCTTTGGTTTCTTGTTTATAAAAGCGTAAATTTTCGAGGAGCAAAACATCGCCTGGTTTAAGTTCGGCGGACATTTTTACAGCAGAATCGCCGATGCAGTCGTCAGCAAACAGAACTTTAGTATTAAGTTGTTCTTGAAGGTAGTCAACAATATGGCGTAAAGAGTATTTATCTTCAGGACCATCTTTGGGTCTACCAAGATGCGACATCAGAATAACAGAGCCGCCATCTGCAAGAATTTTTTTAATCGTAGGCAAAGCGGCATCAATTCTATTTGTACTTGTTATTTCAAATTTATCGTTAAGAGGAACATTGAAATCAACTCTTACAAGTACGCGTAATCCTTTAAAATTAAAATCATTAACTGTTTTCATTATAAAATATTTATTAGTAATAACTTACGACTAAAAGCGTTTCTTTTGTACGACAGACAGAAACGCGAATTTTTAATTTGAACGCAAATATATACAAATTCTGCTGATATATTCAACAATTAACGGAAAATACTATTAAAGAAATTATTAAACGGCATCATCAGCTTTGCGGCACTGATAACAGCATCGGAGCATTGAATTGGATTTGTTAGAACATCATCAGACAAATTGATGTAGACAAAGAAATTTTTGAATTTAAGATATTCTGCGGAAGGGTCATTTTTATCGAAGCCCATCGGCACTCTTGTAAGTTTGTAATCTGTAGACATTTTGCCAAATTTTTTTATAAAAGCCGGCGCATTGATAATAGAATAGAACTCGTCAAAATTGTTATATATTGCATAACGTATTTCTGTAAGTTCATCTTTTTCAGGCATATACACGCCTGCAGAGAAGAAACTTTCATTAGGTTTAACGTGCAGATAATATGTTGATAAAGATGATATATTTTTACCTTCCGGATTTATACAGGCACCAAAATTCAGTTTATAAGGGTCTTTATTTTTACAAAAGCGTGTATCCCGAGCTATTCTGAAAAGTCCTTTTTTAGGATCGAATGGTTTAATTGAATTATCGAATTTAGAGATTTCTGCAGTAAAATACAATACAGTTTGCAAGACACTTTCCTTTGCTGCTTCATATTTTTCTTGATTTGCATGAAACCATTCTCTGTTATTATTGCGTTCAAGGTCGCTTAAAAAATTTAAAGTTGCTGTATTAATCATAAATAAAGTTTTTGTGGAGAATATGGGACTCGAACCCACTGCCTTTTGATTGCGAACCAAATGCTCTACCAGATGAGCTAATTCCCCATTACCTTTGCAACCCGCAAAGATATGAAAAATTTATTATTTTAATGTAATCGAATAATTATAAGTTTTTGATTTTTTTTCTTCTTTAGATTTTTCTTCCGGCTTTAAATAGCAAATTCGGACATTATTATCCGGCATTTTACCCGTATTACGCAACGCAAAATTTATTGTAGTCTTATTAGTCTTTTTAACTCTGAAGCCACGATTTAAAACATTGCCGAATTTCAACATACGTATCAGTCGTAGAGCCTCTTCATCGCAAGACGGACACAATTTATGAATAACTTTTGCAGAAACGACATCGCCGTCATCATTAATTTCGTATTCCACAGTCACAGTTCCTTCAACACCATCGCGGATTGCATCTTCAGGATACTTAAGGTTAGTGCGTATAAATTCCTGAAAAGCCTTTTTCCCACCCGGATATTCAGGTAATTTAATAAATGATTTCTGTTTTTTTGACATTATGGTTTATGATAATTTCATCGGCAAATATACAGATATTTCTTTAACTGCAAAGCCATACTTTGAAAAGCTCCAACTATTCTCTATTGTGCTATATTTCAACATGCTTACAAAACTTTTTTGTGATTTAATAACAAAAAAACGTGCAACAATCATAATGTTAAATCGTTTGATTTGTATTACTTTTGTGCAATTTGTATTAAAAACATATATTATGATGTATCGAAGATATATTATGCTTATTTGTTGTTTTTCAACTCTATTTTTATTCAGCAATATTTTATTATCCCAAGAAACATGGACATTGAAACAATGTATAGAATATGCTCATGAGAACAGCATTCAAATAAAGCAGGCGAATATTTCGTTAGAAGAAAGCAAAATAGACGAGAAGCAAAATTATGCTTCCTTATTTCCAACAGTCAGTGCATCTGCCGGCTTGGGTGTAAGCCACAGCAAGGCGACGGCGACAAGTGCGAATAACACCTACGGATTAAGTGCCGGTGTAACGCTCTTTAACGGTTTACGCCAATATAACAGTTTGCAAGAACAAAAATTAAATGTTTCTTTAAGTGAATTAAGTTTAGCATCAATACAAAAAGATATTGACCTTTCAATAGTTCAGTCTTATATACAATTATTGTATATGCAAGAAGCCTTGGTTATATCGCAACAAAATTTGGAAGCATCTGAAGCACAGATGTCAAGGTCAAAAGATTTATTACAAGCCGGTTCAATATCCGAAAGTGACTATGCTCAAGTAGTTTCCCAAAACAGCAGCGACAAATATCAAGTAATTTCAGCACAAAATTCGTTGAACGAGATGAAACTTAAGTTAAAGCAGTTATTAGAATTAGAAATTAATGACGAAATTAATGTTGAATCTTATACGATAGAAGAATCCGAGATATTGGTTCCTATACTTGACAAAGAAAGTATTTACAATAAATCTTTGCAGGTGATGCCCGAAATAGCGATGACAAAAATCAATCAGCAAGTATCTGAATTGAATTATAAAAGTTCAAAAGGAAATTATTACCCGACAATTTCGGCAAATGCGAGCATAGGTACAGGCGTATTATTAAACGAAAGCACCTGTTTTTCGGCACAGTTCGTAGATGGCTTTTCAGAATCATTTTCATTGAATATCAGCATTCCTATTTTCTCCGGATTACAGACTAAATCGAGTGTACAAAAAGCAAAAATCAACATACAAAACACACAATTACAAGGCATTTCAGAAAAAAAATCATTATTAAGTACAATAGAATCGCTATACAACGATGTTACTTCCGCACAAAGTCAATATATAGCTTCCAAAGAGAGCTTAACTGCTTCAGAATTAAGTTACAACTTAGTAGAAGAGCAATTTAACCTCGGATTAAAAAATGCAGTAGACCTGTTAGTTGAAAAAAACAACTTTTTATCAGCTCAATTATCTTTAATTCAAGCTAAATATTCTGCAGCTTTGGCAATTAAACTTTTAAACTATTATCAAGGGTTACCAATAGAATAAACTATTCAAAATAAATAGACATGAAATCAAATAAAAAGAGAATCAGAAGGATAATAATATTAATTCTCATTATAGGCATAGCTGTTGCTTTATACTTCTTCTTTCGTTCTTCTAATGTAGTCACTACTACTTTAAACACCAAAATGATAGAAGTGGGTGTTATCAGCAACAGTGTTACGGCTACCGGCACCATAGAGCCGATTTCCACTGTAGAAGTAGGCACACAGGTTTCCGGCAACATAGACAAATTGTACGTAGATTACAATTCTGTCGTTAAAAAAGGTCAGTTATTAGCCGAATTAGACAAAACTGTTTTGCTTTCGACATTGAAAACACAGGAGAACAGTCTTGCGTCGGCAGAAAATGAATTAGATTATCAGAAAAAAAATTATGAAAGGACTAAAGGTCTTTATGAAAAGAAGTTAGTAAGTAATTCAGAATATGAAACTGCGGAATATCAATATAAGACAGCATTATATTCATACAACAGGGCAAAAGAGCAGGTTGTCACCGCTGAAACCAACTTAAGTTATGCAACAATCTACTCGCCGATAGACGGCGTTGTGCTGTCAAAGTCCGTTCAGGAAGGGCAGACAGTTGCGGCAAGTTTCAGTACTCCTACTCTGTTTACCATAGCAGAAGACCTCACTCAAATGCAGGTAATAGCAGATATTGACGAAGCCGATATAGGTCAAGTTAAAGAAGGGCAAAGTGTAGAATTTACAGTTGATGCCTTTCCGGATGATGTTTTTAGCGGAACTGTAACTCAAATTCGTTTAGAAGCCCAAGTCACTTCCAATGTTGTAACCTACAATGTTGTCATAGAAGCTCCCAATCCGGAGTTAAAATTGATGCCCGGCTTAACTGCAAATATCAACATTTACACATTATACATGGACAGTGTTCTTTTACTTCCGGTAAAAGCTGCCACTTATATGCCATCAACGGCAGAAGCTCCAAAGAAAGGCAAACAAGGTCCACCACCTGATATGGAAGAAGGAAATCCGCCGGCAGATATTGCAGATGCACAATTTCCTGCGCTATCACAAAATAATAATGAAAATACTAAGATGGTATGGCTAAAAGATGGTGACAACAAAAAGCCGTGTCGTGTATCTGTGGGGATTTCAGATGGTATTAATTATCAGGTTCTTGATGGGCTTAAAGAAGGTGATGTTGTCATAATATCAGAATCTAAAGTTGTAGAAAAAGCAGAATCGGCAGCTCAAAGCAGTCCATTAATGCCGGGACCACCGGATAAGAAAAAATAAAAAAGTCACAAGATGAATACTTCAGACGAAATAATAAAAACACATGATATAAAACGTGATTTCATTGTTGGAGACGAGACAGTACATGCTTTACGTGGTGTATCGTTCGGCATTAAACGAGGTGAATTTGTCACCATAATGGGTACCAGCGGGTCGGGAAAATCTACGCTGTTAAACATCCTTGGTTGTTTAGATACGCCAACGGCAGGAGATTATTATTTAGACAGCATCTTGGTTCGCAGCATGAACAAAAATGAGCGTGCCACCTTACGTAATTTAAAAATAGGCTTTGTCTTTCAGTCGTATAATCTTTTACCAAAGACTACAGCCATAGAAAACGTAGAATTACCTTTGATATACAATCCGGAGGTATCGGGCAAAGAGCGTTACGAAAGAGCTGTGGCGGCATTAGAAGCAGTAGGTTTGCACGACCGTATTCACCACAAATCCAACCAGTTGTCCGGCGGTCAACAGCAGCGTGTAGCTATCGCAAGAGCCTTAGTCAACGACCCTGTCATAATCTTGGCAGACGAAGCCACCGGAAACTTAGACTCCCGCACTTCATACGAAATCCTAACTCTAATGCAAGAGCTTTACAACAAAGGACGCACAATAATATTTGTAACTCACAATCCGGAGCTTGCAACATTCAGCAGCCGAAATATCGTCCTCAAAGATGGCAGAATAACACAAGATACCTATAATGACAATATAGTATCTGCAAAAAAGATACTTCAACAATTACCGGTAGAAAATTAATTTATTGACAATCAATAATATATGAATATAAACAATTTATTTAGAATAGCCTTAAAATCCATAGCCAACAATAAGATGCGTTCATTGCTGACTATGCTTGGCATCATCATAGGTGTAGCATCTGTAATAACGATGCTTGGCATAGGACAAGGCTCTAAAGACAGCATCAGGTCTAATATTTCGGAGATGGGCTCTAATATGATAACCATTCGTCCGGGTGCAGACATGCGCGGTGGAGTACGCCAAAGTAGCTCCGGCATGCAAACCCTGAAGATGAAAGATTACGATGCCATAGTAGCCAACTGTCAATATCTTTCTTATGTTTCGCCTTTAGTAAACGCCTCAGGACAAGCTATTTACAGCTCCAACAACACTCCTACTACCATGTACGGTGTCAATGAAAATTATTTGGAAATAAGACAATATGATATTGTAGACGGCGAGATGTTTTCAGAAAAAGACATCAATAGTTCAGCAAAAGTCTGTATTATCGGTCAAACAGTAATAGAAAACCTATTCCCTGACGGTTCAGACCCGCTTGGCAAAATAATACGCTTCAATAAAATACCATTCAGAATTGTCGGTATTTTAGAAGAAAAAGGCGACAACAGCATGGGCATGGACCAAGACGACCTTATCCTCGCACCATATACGACAGTTCAGAAAAGATTATTAGCAATAACTTATCTTCAAAGCATAGTAGCCAGTGCAACAAGCGAAGAAGATAACGACTTGGCAATAGAAGAGATAGAAACTATTTTAAGAAACAATCATGGTATAACAAACTCCGATGACGACGACTTTTATGTACGTTCACAACAGGAGATGCTGGAAATGATGAGTTCTACACTTAACATGCTGACAATATTATTAGCCTGTATAGCAGGAATTTCATTGTTAGTCGGTGGCATCGGCATCATGAACATAATGTTTGTGTCGGTAACGGAACGCACTCGTGAAATAGGCTTGCGTATGTCTATTGGCGCAAAAGGACGCGACATTTTATGGCAGTTTTTGATAGAAGCCATCGTCATAAGTATTACCGGCGGATTGTTAGGAATATTTCTAGGGATAGGAGTTTCTTATATTATAGAAAATTTGTTTAACTGGCCCATATCCATTCAATTATACACGGTAATTTTGTCATTTACAGTATGTTCCATAATAGGTATTTTCTTTGGATGGTATCCGGCACGCAAAGCCTCAAATTTAGACCCGATAGAAGCAATACGCTACGAATAAACTTTCATACAAAAAAACTTTTATTTGTTTATGCTATGTGGATTTTTTTCCTGACTTTTGCATTCTTAACATAATACGTCATTCATGAAATTTAAACCTATTGAATTAGAAGACAAGGCTATCATTGAAAGTTTTACTTATCGCTATAATCTATGCAACTGCGATTTGGCATTTTCCAACATGTATGCTTGGCGCAACACTTATCACACAGCATGGACAATAGTAGATAATTTTCTGATTATCAGATTTTATGTTGATGGAAGTCATAGAATAGCATATCTTCAGCCTCTTGGAGACGGCGACTTTACACATTTGATACCTTTGCTCGAAAAAGATGCTAAAACCAACGGGCAGTGTTTAAGAATTACAGATTGTACGCCCGAAGGAGTGGCAATGATACGCCGCACACATCCGGAATTTGGCTTTTGGGATAACCGCGATTTAGATGACTATGTCTATAATGCAAGCGACTTACGAAATCTTGAGGGAAGACGTTATCAACAAAAACGCAATCACATCAATAAATTTGAAGATAATTACAAATACGAATACCACCCTTTGACAGCTGAAATGATTGAAGAATGTTTACATCTTGAATGCGAATGGTGTTCTAATCGTTCCGACAAGATGGACAAGCTCTCTGCTGAACAATTGTCTATACGACTTGCTCTCGAAAATTTTGATGCTTTGCATTTAATAGGCGGCACTTTATATGTTGACGATAAAATGATTGCTTTCACGTATGGTTCAGCTATCAACGATAATTCGTTTGACACGCATGTAGAAAAGGCAAACACGGCGTATGACGGCGTATTTCCGGTTATCAACAAGCTTTTTACCAAGCATTTGCCCGAAAATTTTATCTATATAAATAGAGAAGAAGATTTAGGCATTGAAGGGTTAAGAAAATCCAAACAGTCCTATCATCCGGCTTTTCTTCAAAAGAAAATTATTGGCTATAAATTCGATAAAAGACAAGTCCGGATAAAAGCATTATGGAAAGATGTTTTCGGCGATGACGACCTTATCATTGAACAATATTTAATTAATCATTATTCTCCTTGTTGTACATTTACTCACTCTGAAGGAGATGTAATTGTTGCGATGGTTCATTTTATCCCGATAGGTGATGTGGCTTATATTTACGCAGTTGCGACAGCTGTAGAATATCGTGACAGAGGCTTATGTGCCGATTTAATGCAAAAAGCCTTAAACTTTGCACGCAAGAAGGGTTTAAGAATGGCAGCTCTTATTCCGCAGGAAGAATGGCTGAAAAAATATTATGCGCAATTTGGCTTTGTAGACACGCAAACACCCGTCACTTTTAATGTATGGGACGGCTATGATTTCGGCACCGGCAACACTTCAAAAGATATTGCTATGACATTATGCTTTGATGACACTAAATTCACAGATGAAAGTTTAGTGCTTAATATATTGGAAGATATTTGTTAATCAATAAATTAATTATTTTACAATTTAAAAACATTGATTATTTCTGTAAAGCATGACGAACCCCAATGATAATCATTGTCCAAATTCCGATTAAAAAAGCAAACATAAAATATGTACTCAAGATATTGCCGGAAAATGATGCCGGCTGTAAATCTAAGAATATTGCGTTCCATATTTGATTAAAAGTTGTTTTAATCAAACTGTATTTGTCAAATAATAATATCGTCAAAAATGCCAAGCAGCCAACAATGCACAAAGTATTCCAAAAAATTGAAAATTTTTTTGCTTTTTGTGAAATAGCAGCATTTGCAACTTTTTGCGAAAAGCCTTTATCTTTTATTTCATGACGATTTTCGTGCATGAAATCGAACAACATTTTATCAGTTTCTTCCATAACCTTTATTTTTTAACCATTCAGCCATTTTTGTTTTGCCTCTTGTAAGATGAGATTTCACTGTATTTTGGGGCATTTCCGTTATTTCTGAAATAATTTCTAAACTTAAATCTTCCATATAAAAAAGAGTAATACAAGTACGTTCATTTTCTTTCAAAATTTGCAAAGCATTAAAGACATCATATTTTTGTTCTATATCTTTTGATATATCATCGACTTGAATATTGATATTTGCTGCGATATTTTTGTTGTATGATTCCATAATTTCCTTTTTCCTGATGTGGTCGCATAAGGTGTTGTAAGCGATACGATACAGCCATGTTGAAAAACTTGACAGACTTTGAAACTTGGCGAGGTTGGTATATGCTTTGATAAAAGTATCTTGCGCCAAATCATCGCTAAGAGCTTCGTCGTCGAGGGTTTGATGCAAAAAATACCGTCTTATCAAAGACTGGTATTTTTTGACGAGAAGCTCAAAAGCATGATTGTCATTTTCAATCAGCACCTTAGCTATCAATGTTTTGTCATCTGTCTTCATTCAGACCGCCGCATCATTATGAATAATATCACAAAAATAATTACTTTTCTTCTATTACTTCATTATTACTTTTGCGGGTTATCCACCATGCGATAACACGACCGATGCCAATCAGGATAAACAACAGACCGATGCTTGCATAACGTATATCTGCGAGCGCCAATAAAATTACAGCAAGACCTATTCCGACAGCTAAGAAAGTCAATCCCTGATTAAGAAAATTCACCTGCTTTTTAGGGGTTTCAAAGACAGAGTCGGGAATTTCTTTTCCGCTTTCAATAGCCTTTTCTATCAACGCATATTTAAGTTTACTCTTTTTAAAATTTAAGCAGAGTAAAACTATTAATACAGGTAGAGCCATAGTACACGCCACTGCCATTATAGGAATTAAGCTGTTAAACATAGCCGAAACATAAAACCCAAAATTCTCAGTACCATTTGCAAAAGAAAAAATGCTGACACTTGCGAGCATTACTAATAAAAAAAACTTTTTCATTTTCTAATAATCATTAAAGTTAATACAACATTTAGACGCATAAAAAAATGAAAAAGTTGCAGATATAAAAATTTTTTATTCGTAGGATGTTATCGGATACCATTTCATATCTTCAGGAATTCTTAAAAACAAATTAACAGTATCTGTAACCTCTCTATATGTTATAATAGCAAAATTATTATATATACTTTTTGTATCAAAAGAAGCTGATGTACTAGTTCTTTCATCATTGCTATTTACAACAGATAAATCTATGTTGCCGTCGGTAAACACTTTATAAAACTTGTGCTGCAAAGTTGATGTTATATTAAAATCCATGAAAACATTATCGCCATCACATATTGATTCATCACAATGAAATTCCGGTTCAACGGCAATATGACCACAGCCGGTCATGTAGAAATCGGTATTAAAGATAGTAGAAGGGACAAACATCTCCGGATTTATGATTGCCACATTAATATAAGATAAAGCGTTCAAGCTGTTAGTAACAGAGATATCCCATGTTGTTGCATTATTATGAGTAATTTTCACATATTTTTTGCCACCATAAAGACATGAATAATAAGGTACTCTATTAATTGTTATATTCCATTCTGCATTTATTTCAGAAAGGGTTTTACCGTTGGTAATTATTTTGTAATAAACGACATTGTTATCCATAATCAGCCACACATTTTCTTGATTGTCCTAATTAATGATATAAGCGTTGTTAATATCATTGACTCTGATACTTTCTGCGACAGAATCATTTGCCGCTTCCAAGTAAGTATTAAAAACGAAAGCTATATTGCTGTTATTTTCAATATTTTCAGATATTATATAATTCCATACGTTAAAAATCTCCTGCCCACGTTTTGTTAAATCGTCTTGTCTTTTTTCTTCTACACAACTGCTCAGCATGACTAAGACCAAAGAGAATAAACTTATTATAATTATATTATTACGTTTCATAATGATTATATTTAATGATTAAAACAAAAAAACTACTTATTACTGAATCTATATCCGAATCCTGCATATATAAAACCTTTGTTACCGATACCAAGTTCGGTAAAGCCATAAAATTTATGTCCGACAGAGATGCCTATATAAGTTAATTGAAAAGCGGGGAACATATCTATAGAGACGACCGGTTCTTCAGGGGTGTCAGGGTGAGAAACCGAAGAGCATATTGAAGCTCCAAGTCCGACTGCAGAATAAAGAGTTACGTATTTTGTATTAAGATATGAGAATCTTACTGTGGGGATAATAGATAACATTTCGGTATGATCGCGGCAGAGGATTTCCTCCGTAAACAAATCTCTTACATTCTGACGAGCACTGAAGTAATTGATTTGTCCGCCTAACCATAACCATTTTTTCAATCTCAGCATATATCCGGCTGTGATAGAAGGGGTAAAATATTCATGTCCCAAGTAAGTATCTGCTCCGAACCAGTCGTATCTAATCTCCGGATATTGGTCCATGAATATAAAACTTGTTCCTGAAAAAAGTTTATCTATAGCCGCATCACCAACTCAGAGAGTAAACTCATGTTCTATAGAAAATTTTTCAGTAGATTTTTCAACTTCATCTTGTGCAAAAGACACAAAGTACAAAGGAAATAGTAGTAGTAAAAATGCCATTGCTTTTTTCATATTCCGATTAATTAAACGTTAGTATCTGTTATAACGAATGTTAAGAAATTTTTATTGTTATTATTTTTATTTATTTAATAAAGTTAAGCCGTAGATTCTTTAGCATCGCAAAAATACAATAAATAGTTGAGAAATATAGATTTAAAGGTGTAATTTTTGATTTTTTTGATATTATGTCAAATTTGCATTAGTTGCATTTGA
>JALNXP010000056.1 GCA_023230285.1 Bacteroidales bacterium
AGGTTGTGCTGCATGCCGATGAACATGCTTGTTTGCATGCGGTAGTACATGAGTTACAAGTTGTTTCGGCGGTGCCGGAACATGTATTGGTACAATTAGAAGAACAGCCGCTGCCACAGCTGCCGGTGCAGGTAGTGCTGCAAGTAGTAGAGCAGGAACCGGTACAAGTGGTGCTGCAAGAAGATGAACAGCTGCCTGTACAGTCAGAGCCACAGCCGGTATTACAGCCACCGGTACAATTGTTACTGCATGCAGTGCATCCGGAAGAGGACGTTTGACCTGAACAATTGTTGCTGCACCCTGTGCCACATACGCTTTTACATGTACTTGTACACCCGCTTGTGCAATTTTCTTCACACGAAGTTGAGCAATTGCCTGTGCAATCTGTTTTACAGCCGCCGGTGCAGGTAGTGCTGCAAGTAGTAGAGCAGGAACCGGTACAGTTAGAGCCGCATTCGCCGGTACAATTCGATCCGCAGTTGCCGGTACAAGCACCGGTGCAAGTAGTGCTACAGCTACCTGAACAAGTAGTGCTGCATCCGCTGCTGCAAGAATCTGTACATCCCGTTCCGCAATTAGATGATGCGGAGCCGGTACAACTGCTCCCGCAACTTGATGCTGCCGTCCCCTTACAAGATGTAGTGCAAGCTCCGGTGCAACTGTCATAACAAGTAGATGTGCAGCCGCCGCCACAATCCGTAGGATCGTCAGGATTGCAACTCGTAACCGGAATGCCTAAGCCTATAATGGCAATCGCAGGTAAAACTGTCCTCGCTACTTTCTTAAGGAACTCTCGCCTTGATGGTGCTTCTTCATTTTGATAGATATTCTTCATGTTATTTGTTGTTTGCTAATTGCTTGTTTATATTAGATTCTAAATAGCTATGAATTTAGTCAGCGCTGATGAAATTTTTATAAATTTGTTTCAGCATATTTTGTTTGATGTCATTTTCTGTTTTAATATTGTTCACTAAATTACCAATCTGATTTTTAGAGATGGAATATTTATCTGCGTTATCTAATAATGCTTTTTCTTTGTAATCTAAGTTTAATTTGTCCAAAATATATTCTGCTTTTTCTTCTTGATGTTCTGCTAAATAAATTGTTGCAAGATTAAAATAAGGATACGCATAATTCGGACTTATTTTGATAGCTTCTTCTAACGAAGAAACGGCTTTGAAATAATCATGCTGACAAAAATATTCGTCTCTGCCTGATTCATTTAATGTTTGTTTATGGTAAGGTGCAATTTTCAATGCTTCCCTAAAATAATATGTTGCCTGTCTATCTTGACGAGAACATGCTTGACCAATGTAAAAATCAATAGGGAAGCCTGTTGGTGTGTAATTATAAAAAATTGACTTGGCTTTGTAACTGTATCTTCCAATCTGTTCCCAATTGTTGTTGTTTACAAATCGTTGCATATAACTGATTTGATATTCACCGTAAAAGCGATATATCCCTATTATTGAGGTAAATGTAAATATTAATGCACAGCATAAATTGATAACAGGATGAATACTTTTTTCTTCTTTTGAATTTGCAGGTTTTATAAAAAATATAAGCGAGGCAATAATAATATTAGACCACACTAATAGCTCAATACGTTCTTTGGGGTAATCAAAAAATGCAATAAATTGCATACCAACAAAAGATGCTAATAATGTGGAAAACAGATGGAAAATAGTTTTATTTTTGATGCAGATAAGTTTAGAGAAAGAAAAAACAATCAAAAAACAGATAAAAGAAATATAAATAGTAAATATAATCCAGCCTCCTTCGGATATTATTGATATAAAATCGTTATGTGGACGAAAGAATTGGTCATCTAAATAATCTGCACGGAACAAACCGTCTAAAGATGTTTTGGGATAATTAAATTTCCAATTTCCTATGCCGCATCCTAAAAACGGCGATTGCTCAATCAACTCGTATGATTTATTCCACAAAGCAAATCGTTCACTGAGTGATGAGGTGTTCACTATGTCTATTTCTGTATTTGTGTATGGAATTGTGCGTTTAACAATTCGTTTTAATGGTATTAGAAAGAATATAAATACACAAATAGTTAACAGTGATGATGTTAATATTTTCTTCCTTAATAAAAATTTTCTCTTTTTATTTCTTAGAACAATATGACATATTGATAAACAACTTCCCAAAATTATTGCGACCAACAATCCTAACAAAGTAACCCTTGTGCTTAATATTGCAATCAAAAAAAGACAAAAAACCAATAATACTCCTGAAATATATTTCAATTTATTTTTTAAGATAATAAAGCCTGATAATAGGAATGTCGATAATAGAAACAACATAGTAGAAAAAAGATTTTTATGTACATTCAATCCTTTTATATTATATATTGCCGGATTATTAAATAGGGAGTGGTTGTCCATTTGACAAAATTGAATAACAGCTATAATAATTAAGATGACAGTTATGCTCATGGCTGCTATTGTAGTAGTTTTAAGTGTTTTTATGTAATTTATTTTCAGTAAGTTATAATAAAACACGCAGCAAAACAGAGCTAATAGCCATTTTGAAAAATCAAATATAGCTTCTGCAAAATTTATTGCATAAACAGTTGTCAATCCGTATAATACCACAAAAATCGAGTAAAAAACAAAGATAAAGTTATTAGGTAGAACAAGGGTTTTATGTTGAATTAAGAGGGTTATAAAAATGACAGCAAAAGAAATAGACAAGAAAACAAATCGGATAATATTAGAAGCATCAAAAAGGTTTTTAGATACCATAATGCTGCATAACATTAGTATTATAAAAAGATTTATCAAAAAATATTTACTATTTTTATCAGATTTCATTTGAAATTTAAGAATTAATTATCAGTTGATTGCTGCTTTTTGTTGATGTCTAAGCTATACGGAATACCAACGGGAGATAAGAAAACTGATCCCAATAAAATAGTACCCCAAGTTAATAATTTATCATTATGCGTATCATTATTCCACGTATATATTTCTTTAGTCAAAGTCATTGAAATGGCATATCTCGAATTTATTGCTGATTGTTTATTCTTGATATTATTGTTGTCAAATAATGCTATAATGTCATTATACTTGAATATGATGCTCTTATCACAATTTTCTATAGTAGAATAACAAAATTGGTTGTCCGGAATATTTGATATTTTATACTGCTCATACGTTTCCGGAATTTTCACCATCGTATGACAAGAAGATAAAATAACAGTAAATAATACTAATGCAAAAATTAATTTTTTCATCTCCTATGTTTTTGTCGTTTAATTACATCTAACTGACTAACTAACCTCTCCCCACAACGTCACGCCACACTTCTTCAACTTCTAACTATTATGTTAGAGCCGAATTTATGTTAAAATTAGTCAAATGAAAAAAATAATATCGATTTCATTCCTCCGGAAGTATGACTATCTCCCACGCATTGGTCTGCGAAGGCTGATATGTGCCTGTCCATAGCTGATAACCATGCTTATAGGCTTGCAGCCGCTGTGCTTTTTTCTGCTTGGAAAAAGGAATGTTTAGACCAAATTTCCCTGAAGCATCAGTAGCCGTCTTTAAATCTTGGATGCTGACTTCTACTCCCTCAACAGGTCGTCCGGTTTTTCCATCAATAATGGAACCAAAAACGAGACTTAAACTGTTGTCTCTCCTGATGTATAAATCTACTTGCTTGTCAATTTTTACTGTCGTATCTATAGTCTGATAACCTTCTGCTCTAAAAATGATGTGCACTTTATCTCTTTTATATTTATGATGTATGTTATTCAAAAAAGCTGTTTGGTTTTTGTCTGTAAGATTAAAAAGCTGTGGCTGCATGCTGGAATACGAAACTCTAAGCTCTGCGGTTTCTAACGGCATGTTAGGAATTTGATAATCAGTGTTTTCTAATACAAGTATTTGCATGTCGATAGGTGACAAGTATCGTATCAGCCATAATGCAATAAGTAACGCTACTGCAAAAATAGCGGTTATATAGAATGTTTTACGTCTATATTTGTTGTCTTTATTTTGAATATAGCCATCATCTGCGAGGCGTTTAACTATCTCTGTATATGCAAAATCTGCAAACTTCTTGACATGTCCTATCTCATAGTCAAAATTTTGCATCTCAGGGTTTAATGTCAGCGGGGCAGGGGTTGTAGTTGCTACCATAAAAAAGCCGGAGTCTTCCCATGCTTCTAAAAATTGTTTCGCCGGATATGACTTCTGACGGTCTTCTTTTGTCGGGTCGGTTAAAACTATTTGTACATCTTCAGGGTTTGTGGTATCAATGCCGCCGACAAGTAATACATGATTGACTTCTTCACCGAACATAGTGTCATCATATTTCCCCCACAACTCACTTTGTTCCAACTCATTAGCATCAACGCCTACAATAATCTTGTGTCCCTGACTTAGCTCGTGCATCAGGTGATAAATGTTGGCATTCCGCATTTGCACGGCAGCAATATTGTAGTAATTCAAAAGCTCACCGACAAAATCTAACGGACTGCCCTGATGTTCTATAAACCAGCCGTTCTCAATAGCAACGTTCGTAAGCTCAGTTATAGAAACATTGATGCCGTAATTTTGTAATATTATTTGTTGAGCCTGTATAGCACATGTCTCAGATAAATCTATCGTAGCTGCTGCTATCGCTTGTTTACCATGTCCCGCAATCAGGTAACGAATGTCGTCATCTAAATTGTCTTTCTGCAATATCGACTTAGAATATACCGATTGCTTTTTCGTTTCAGTAGTCATTTCTGCTTCTTGAAAAGCAAGCTCCTGACTTAACAGCAAAACTTCATCAAAAATGTCGTCATCTGAAGCCAAACATTCTTTTATTACCTCATTTTCTGCTTCAGTGGTAACACCGTCAAGGTAACGAGCTAATAATTCATCGTTTATTTGTTTCTTATCAGACATTGTCTTCTTCACTTAAAAGTTTTACTAATTGTGCCTTTGACCTCTTTTTTAAATTATATATGTTTATTACAGTGGTCTTCAATTGCTTTGCCATTTCTTTTACACTTAATCCACGCAACTCAGATAATAAGACCCACCTGTATCTCGGATTTGAAATTTTAGATATTGCATCATACAATTCATATTTACTAATATCATAATATTGATATGCCGAATTTTCAGAAGTATCTTCACTCTGATTGTTTTCTATTATTAGATGCGAATTTTTGACGTTTTCAGTCAGTTCATCTGCTTTTTTTATGAAAAAATGAAATGCAACTACTGTAAGCCACGTGTTTAAACTACTCCTTTGCCCAAATTGTCGTAATTTATACCAATTATCTTGACAAAGATACAGGTAAAATTCGTTGATTAATTCATGTTTCTCTATTTTATAGCTGAAATATACGTTTATCAGTCTGTCAAACAATGCGCTGCATTTGTGGAAGAACAGATACTCTATTACTAACGTATCGTTGACAATCAGACGAGAAATTAATTCTTCATCCGACAAAAGTTCTAATTCTTTTAACTGCTTTTTATTCATATAAAAGCTATATTTTCTTCAGAGCTTCTTTAACTTCTTTAATTTTATCCAAATATTTGTTCGGATAACGTTTTTCTAACTGCTTATAAGCTTTATAAGATTCTTTATAATATTTTTTTGCTTGCTTTGATTGTTCACACGATTTGTAAAAATCTCCTACAGTAAAACTTATTCTTGCAAAATCTTGCTGATATGTCTCAGGTTTGTTGTTTGCGAGAACTTTGTATGTTGAATATGCTTTTGTATAACAATTTTTCGCTTCTTCAGTTTTATTTAAAGAAGCATAAACTCTGCCTAAATTTTGATAAGACATGGCTACATCAACTTCATATTTATCCGAATACTGTAATAATGTTTTACGTTTTTCTAATGCTTCTAAATTGTATCTTTCAGCTTCATCTAATTTATTTTGATTACGATAGAAAGCTCCTAAATTATTCAATATAATTCCTAAATAGTAAGTATATGTTTCCGGATTAAGTTTTTCATATTGTCGACATATTGCAGCAGCTTTTAAATAATATTTTTCTGCACTTTCCCAATTTTCCATACGCCTGTAAAGCATGCCGATATTGTTCAATGATATAACATACAATGTTTTATGTTGGTCAGGATTGGTCTGCATCCCTTGTTCTAAAATAGAATCGGCAACCATATAATAATGCATGGCTTCATCATATTTTTTCATGCGTAAATAGATGGTTCCCATATTGTTATTTGCATTTGCCAAAGAATATGATAGCCCGTTGGCGTCTTTTTTTGCTAATTATGTACGAATATTGAGAGCTTCCTGTGTATACTCAACGGCTTTTTCCAACTCATTCATATAGCGATATAAATCTCCTAAGTTAATCATTGCTGTTGCATAATCGGCTAAGAAAGAAGAATCGGTTTGTAATAACTCGTTACGAATTTCAACTACCTGCAAAAATAATTGCTCTGCTTTTTCGAGTTCATCGGTATCAAAATATACGTTGGCAAGAGTGTTTAACGGATAAGATACCTCTCGAATAAACAATACGGAATCATTCAAAGCTATCTGTTGCACGTTGTCTAAAGACTGTTGAAGATATTGTTTCGCTTTTTCAAAATTAGATTGTTTGTAAAAAATATGCCCCATTTGTTGCTGAACAGCGGCTATATCTTTCAGCTCAGAAGCATTCGCAAGCATTATGTCTCCGTATTTTAAAGCTCTATCATATTCTTGTCTGTCAATAAGAAACAAAAAATATTGATACATGTTGTCATAATTGGTGGTGTCGTTAAGTGCTATTTGTTCTAAGATGGCATCGGCTTTTTCTATGTTCGATTTTCCGGCAATAAGTCGCCGCAACGAGACTTCTTTTTTCAATTGAGGAATTAAATTTTCAATAGATTCTACTGATGCGTTACGGATATTTATTTTGTCTTTCAATTGTTCCAACAGATGACATGCTTCGTATACAGATATGGCTCCGTCAACGTCTCCGGCATCTAACTTGTTGAGAGCTAAGTTGCTGATGGAATCCATGTCATCTTTGTTTATCCTCGCAAACATGTCGGCATATTCGTCTAACAACATTCCGGCTTCATGTAAAGCCTCTTCTGCTTCTTGCGCCCGCCGACCGTATTCTGCCGCACTGATGGTTTGCTCCTCTAAAGCTTTCTGCAATGTCGTAATCTCCGAATGATACTGATTGATTTGATAATTGTCGATAATGTCGTAATATCTTGCACGAGCTTCTGAAATTATGCCTTTTTCGGCTAAAATTATTTTTAAAGTGTCTTTTTCTGTCAAAGTCCATCCATTTTTGATGAATTGGTTGTTAACGACTTCATAATCAGGTTTGTATACACGCATGTTATACAAAACATCGCCGGGCTTCTTATCACTGAACTCAAGAATAAAAATACCACCGGCATCACTGAAAGCCGGCTGAACATCTGATGCAGATAATACGGTAATGCCAACACCGGAAATAGGCTTTCCATTGGAATTTAATGACACAACTTTCCCTATTTGTGTTACTTGCGCATATATAAATGCCTGTGACAGAAGAATAAAGCCGATAAATAAAAATAATTTTATGACGTTACTTTTAAACATGATTGTGTCAGTTTCAATAAAAATTATTCTGCAAATTTAGTCAAAAATTCTTATATGGTTGCTATTATTTTAGGATTTAATAATTAAATCCCCAATGGGGGATTCATTAGCATTGCGAAAGTACAATAAAGAATTGAGAAATATAGATTTAAAAATGTGATTTTTCGCTTTCTTATTCTATAAAAATTGATCAAACTGCGCGAAAATACAATTTTTTCATGTAATTTTGTGACTTCTATTTAACAATATAGTTTTATTATGTTCCAAAATCAAAAAATCATGAAATATAAAATCTTACTGCTGCTATCAATCACTTTTGTTGTTGCAGCCTGCAATTCTAAAAACGCAACAAATTCTAATCTTATTCCTCAAAAATTTGATGATCAAATCGATGGAAAGCCGGTCTCTCTTATAACTCTGAAAAATAATGCCGGCATGGAGGTTTGTATTACAAACTTCGGTGGTAGAATAGTGTCGATTTTTCTGCCGGATAAAAATGGAGAACTTCGTGATGTCGCTCTCGGCTTTGATAATATTAAAGACTATGAGAATATCCCTTCCGATTTCGGCGCTTCTATAGGTAGATATGCTAACAGAATTAATAAAGGCAAATTTGTACTTGATGGTGATACTATACAACTGCCGTGCAATAATTTCGGACATTGTCTTCACGGTGGTCCAAATGGCTGGCAATATAAAGTGTATGATGTTGTTTATCAGACAGATAGTTCTTTAACACTATCTTTAACTTCCCCTGATAAAGACTCAAATTTTCCGGGTGAAGTAATCGCTAATGTCGATTTTTTGCTTGCCAATGATAATGCTATAAAAATTTCTTATTCTGCCGTTAGCGATAAAAAGACGATAATAAATATGACAAATCACACTTATTTTAATCTTTCCGGCAACCCGTCAGAAGCTGTCACTGAAGATGTTCTCTACTTAAATGCCGATTTTTTTACTCCTGTTGACAGTACTTTTATGACGACAGGCGAGATACTTCCTGTAGAGAATACTCCTATGGATTTTACTGTGGCTAAGAAAATAGGTCAAGATATTGATGCTGATTATATTCAGCTTAAAAATGGCAGAGGCTACGACCACAATTGGGTGTTGAATACAGCCGGCGACATTAATACTGTTGCGGCTTCGCTTTACTGTCCCGCAAGCGGCATTATACTTGAGGTGTTTACTACAGAGCCGGGAATACAAGTTTATTCCGGTAATTTCTTAGATGGAACAGTCGCCGGAAAAAACGGTATTACTTATCAAAAGCATTCTGCTATCTGTCTTGAAACTCAGCATTATCCGGATTCTCCTAACAAACCGAACTGGCTGCCGTCTGTAGTGCTAACGCCGGAAAGACAATATACGTCTCAGACGATATATAAATTTTCTACTCGTTAACTTTGTTCGTGATTATCCTGTTTATGATAGCGATGAATACTAACATCAACCCTATAATTGCAGAAATGTGAGCAATATAATCTCCATATCTCGAATAGAAAGTTTTTGTGTTATTCAAATTTATCTTTTCTCTGAACACAGCTTTTACCCAATAGTCTGTAGCGTTAGATATTTCTCCTCTTTGATTAATAGTACAAGACCTTCCTGTATTTGCCGACCTTGCTATGCTTCTTCTTGTTTCAACAGCCAGCACTGAAGCGTAAGCGCAATGTTGTTTGTATCCCTGAGTGTCGCCCCACCAACCATCATTTGTGGAAATAAATATAACATTAGCTCCATTTTTAATGAAATTGGTGACAAATTCACCGAAGATAGATTCGTAGCATATTATAGATGCAATCTTAACTCTTTTATCCGGACTGACAAAAGGAATTTCTTCTTTGTCAATGCCTAAAGAGCCGACTGTGCCGCCTAAGTCTAAAGCATAATTTTCTATAAATTTAAGGTATTTGATGTACGGCATGCGCTCAACACCCGGAGTCAATCTTGATTTGTGGCGTTTTTGTATTTTGAAGGTTGTATCTATATATAGATTAGTGTTGTACGCATCATAATATGAGTCGTGATTGTTGAATTTACGTGCTGTAGGCTCTAACGGCTCTCCTTTTTGGTATAATTTGTATGTGGAAGCGCCTATTATCATGGCTGCATTCGGTGCCTTTGAACCGATGCCTTTCCTTATTCGCGAAATATATAAGGCTTCATCTAATTGATGCTCAAATGTGCCGCCTTGCAACACAGACTCAGGACATACAATGTAATCTACATTCTCGTCTAATAAAGAATCCGACTGTATGAATAAATTGTCGATTATCTGATTTACCGTTAAAGAATATTGCTCATCAAAAGGGTCGTTATTTGGCTGATAAACAACAACATCAATAGGGTCTTCTTTTTCTTTATATGAGTAGAACATGATAGTGGATAATATCATGGGAACGATAATTACTAATAAAGGTGCAATTAAATTTTTGATGAGTTTGATATAGCTTTTATCTGAGTACATAAAGTAACTTACTGCTCTGTATATTAATACGTTCGTCACTAAAACCCATAGCGAGCCGCCAAAAACGCCCGTAAATTCGTACCATTGAATTAGTTTAATATCTGTAGCAAAAACATTTCCTAATGTAAGCCATGGAAAATTAAGTTCCCAATGATAATGCAGAAGTTCAAAACACAGCCATGTAATAATCAGTGTCCATTGCCCTTTATCATCTTTATTGTATATCGATGTCCGAATTAAATGATAAAATTGAAAAAAAACAGTCATTACGATTGCGTTCAACAGACAGGAGACTCCGGCAGCTAAAGCTACTTTGCCTATCCACCATGTAGTTATCAAGTTGAAAATCAGAAAAGAAATGAAAGAATATCTGATTAGCAGCCATGAATGGCGCTTGACGTATGTCGATAGAGATCTTTCTACGAATAGCAGTGGCACAAAAGCAACAAATATCAATGAAGAAAAGCCATAAGTAGGCCATGCTCCCGCCATCAATAAGCCGGATAATATTGCTAAAAGTAATTCTTTGTTGTTTCTTCTCTTCTTTTTCATTATTAAATCAATTGTTAGTTTATTCTGCGACAATCAAGTCCATTTGTCGTTTTTGTATGTCAATATTTTTGACTGTTACCTTGATGTTGTCACCAAGTTTAAATGTTTTACCATGATGATGACCTATCACTTGATAATTTTCGTCGTCCAAGTAATAGAAGTCGTCTTTCATATCTTCCATACGAATTAATCCTTCTGCTTTGCAAATGTTGAGTTCTACGAAGATACCCCATTTAGAAACGCCGGAGACTAAACCTTCAAATGTCTTACCGATATGGTCAGCCATAAATTCCATTTGTTTCAGCTTTGTGGAATCTCTTTCGGCATCAGCAGAGCGTTTTTCCATTTCGCTGCAATGCTCGCACTTTTCTTCGAGAGCATCAGCGTTAACAGGCTTTTTATCAGTTAGATAATTGAAAAGCAGTCTATGAACCATCAAATCGGGAT
>JALNXP010000057.1 GCA_023230285.1 Bacteroidales bacterium
AAAAGCTCTTCGGCTTCCTTGACCTTGCAGTAGTAAGTATAGCCTCCGACATAGTTCCTATCACCGGCGAAAATCGTATAATAGCCTACTTCGGATTAAGATTGATAAACACAAAACCTCGTCCGGGTCTCGAAGCAATCCTCGCTTGCGCAAAAGTAACCCGCCGCCCAAAACAATTATATACTCACAACAAAAGCATCTTCTCTAAAGAACTTACCATAAACGATTTAGTGTTTACAATAGGTCCGAGAATCAATGCTGCCGGCAGATTGGAAAATGGAAAAACTTCTGTAGAATTATTGAACTCCGAAAATTTGAACGAAGCAATGGTCATCGCCGAAAAAATCAACAATATTAATAACGAAAGACGAAACTTAGACAATATCGCTACCACAAAAGCCTTAGAAGATATAAAAAACGACCCCGACAACAAAACGAAAAAAACTACCGTAGTATATAATCCCTCATGGTATAAAGGTGTAGTCGGAATTGTCGCATCTCGTCTTACAGAAATGTATTACCGCCCAACTATAGTGTTCACTAAATCCAATGACATGATTACAGGCTCTGCCCGTTCTGTGAAAAATTTCGATATTTACGATGCCATAGATGCTTGTAGCGAATACCTTGAACATTTTGGCGGACATACATTTGCCGCAGGTCTGTCTCTTAAAGAAGAAAATTTACAAAATTTTATAGACAAATTTGAAAAAATAGTTTCAGAAACTATTGATGACCAGATGCTTATACCTGAAATCGTAATAGACACCGAAATTGACCTCAACGAAATAAATTCCAAATTCTATAAACTTCTCAAACAATTTGCACCCTTTGGACCCGGAAATTACTCTCCTGTCTTCTGTACAAATGGCGTAATAGACACCGGCTTAGCTCGATTGGTAGGAAAAAATCATATAAAATTAACGGTGGCTCACCCAAATAAAGCCGGCTACCCAATTTCAGCCATCGCATTCCAACAAGGTGAACATTTTGAAAAAATCGCCGGCGGCGAACCTTTCAATATAGTTTACAATATAGAAGAAAATGAATGGAACAACACCATATCTCTTCAACTTAATATTAAAGATATAAAAATTTTGGAATAGTCTTGGCAACTGAAAATACACTTAAAATAAGTCGCTACTTACAAATTTATACCCATAAGTTGTGTCTTAAGAAACTTAATGTATCTTTGCAAATCTTAAATTAACTTACAATGGCTGAAAAAATCGCTGTGTTCCCGGGTTCATTCGACCCTATCACTTTAGGTCACCATGCTCTCATATTAAGAGCTTTATCAATATTCGACAAAATAGTAGTCGGCATTGGTGTAAATACAGAAAAAAAATATCTCTTCTCAGTCGAAACCCGCACAAAATGGATAGCCGAAACCTTTAAAGATTTTCCTCAAATATCTGTAGAAGCATACTACGGCTTAACTGTAGACTTTTGCAGAAAGGTAGGTGCCTCCTTCATAATAAGAGGATTGAGAACATCTGCCGACTTTGAGTTCGAAAGAATTATCGGACAAGTAAATAAAAAACTTGCTCCGGAAATCGAAAGTTTCTACCTTCTTACCGCCCCCGAATATGCCTCGCTAAATTCATCTATCGTCAGAGATATCGTAATCAATGGCGGCGATGCTTCTATGTTTGTACCCGAAAATGTAAAAATTACTCCTAATATTTTAATAGAATAATTCGTTACTCTACTAAAAATATTTTTGTCAATCAATTATTTCCTGTATGAAACACATTGGTATCTGCATATTTATACTGTTTATAGCAACTATCCTTAACGCTCAAACTATAAGTGTCCGCTGTAATATCATGAACGGCGGACAAGGTCAAACATTAAGAGTGAATAAATATACAGACTATCTAACAGAAATGGAAGAAACTATATTCCAAACAATTATAGATAAAAATCAAACAGTTGTCCTAACTATTGATGCCAATGAAACATCAGAATATATTTTTTATATAGATTTTGCTGAAGCCTCCGCTATTTTACAACCAAACACAAATTATCTTATCAATATATTTTTACCTGAAAAAAATAACAACATCACCAACCCTTTTCAAAATAAACAAGAATTAGAACTTTACATATCTTCATCATCAAACAATGATGCCAACGCCCAAATTAATGAGTTTGATAGAAATTATGACAATTTTCTCTACAATAACTTTCATGCACAATCCATTCGCAACAACGCAAAATTACATGATAACTATAAAACAGAAACAATAAGTAAGTTAAACAACAACACAGATGATTTTGTTAAAACATATATTGACTACAGTTTTGCTCTTACTGAAATGTCTTTAAAAAATATTGATAAAGATTTTATAGATAAATATCTGATTAACAAAGAAATATCATATAACAACCCTATGTATATGATGTTTTTCAAAGAAATAAACGACAAATACGATTTATTGAAAAATGACACTACAATACGAGGCACACAGTTAAAGGAGTTGATTGATATTTATAAACTCATGAATAATGCAAAGAATGCAAGAATTAATCAAGATAAAAATCTGAAAATAATAAAGTCGGGCATAGACAAATCTAAGTATCCGGAACATAAAAAATTATGTGCCGATATTTACAAATTTCTCACTCAATACAAGGCAGGCAGCATAATGCCTATAGTCAGGTTTATTGACAGCACCGGCAACTCCGTGATAATCGCAGATACAAATAAATACATTTATTACTTCTTTTTCAAACCGCAACTCGATTTGTGCAACATCGTATTAGATGAATTTCGTGATTTTAATTTTGAAAAATACAATATTCAGCCGGTTTTTGTATCTCTTGATATGAATAATATACAAGACACATCGATATTTAATATATATAGAGTACAAGATGTTGTTGGCACTCACCAATCGCTGGGCATCAGAAGTTATCCTTTTGCAATAATTACAGATAATAAATGTAAGATAATAAAATATGATGCTCCTTACAGAAAAGGAGAATTAGAACTTTATTTAAAGAACGAAAAATTCACACGGCTATAAACTCTATGGTCATAACAATGTTCATCTTCAGTAAAATCGAATTTTGCCGGATGTTCCAGAACAAATATTCCATCGGAAAGTAAAAGATTATTTTCAAAAACAAGTTTTGGCAAGAGAGGAATGTTCACTTCATCATAAGGCGGGTCTGCAAATATCAAATCATATTGAGTGCCTGCATTAGCAAGCAACTTAAACACATCAGCCTTAATTGTTGTTATTGCAGTAATATTCAATTCTGAAGCAAATTTTTTGATAAAATTGAGACAATTAAGATTGTTATCGACAGACAATATTGAATTGCACCCTCTTGAAGCCAGTTCAAAAGAAACATTTCCTGCACCGGCAAACAAGTCTAACGCAGAAGCACTTTCATAATCTAACACGTTATTCAGAATATTAAAAAGAGCTTCCTTCGCCATATCTGTTACCGGACGTATTGGAAGGTTGTTAGGAGGATTTATTCTCCTCCCTTTATAAATACCGCTTATTATTCTCATTATCTATCACAAAATTTTTTACAAAATACGATATTTTATCTACTACTTGAGACTGCGCATCGACATCTCCATAAATTATCAGCAAATCCTTACTGCCATCTAATTTATAATTATAAAAAGCTCTCAACAGAAAATACACTATATCTTCTTCAGAATTAACGTGGAATGTATTTGCAACTGTAAATTTATCATTACAAAAAACAACAACATCTAACGATTTATTACGAACATTAGCAAACACACTATTCCTACCTACTGCAACATCAGTCACGCCATCAATAAAATTAGATATTCCCGCAAAAAAATCCGCATTAAGAAAATATTTTTCCGCTATTTCGGCATAAACAGTATCAAATGCGAATATTGTATAAATATTATTTATTGGCGAGAAGCAATAAAACACCGATTCATTATCAGCAAGTTTATCAAAATTAAAAGTATAATAATTTTCGACTAACTCTTTTAAGAAAAACTCTTCAGGGACAAAAGTATATTTATCAACATTAAAAACAATTTTTACAGATTGAAAATTTTCTTTTAGAAAAGTATATTCATAAAATATATTTTCAACAGCTTCGCCAATATCAAAGGAAGCCGATTTGGAAAATATTATTGATTTATTTACTACGCACTTGCCACATTCATCAAATACGGCAAAAGAAAATCCGTCTTTAGACAAAAAGACGGATAGACTATATAGATTAATATTTTTTAAATCAAAGAAAGTATTACTCCCAGTTTCCATCAGTAGAAGCTTCTTCCATTGAACCGACAGTTAAACCCGGAAATCTGTCATTGACAGTAAGTTTAGTATCTTCATTGTAGATAGTTTGTTCGTCCATACCTTTTAAAATCTGGGTATTTAAAGCGGAGGCTTGAAACACGGGGATTAATATTTTACTTTTTTCGATATGACCGGCTTCAAGTTTAAACTCTTGACCACCTGAATGAGGTATATATTTAATGTTCTCAAGTTTAAAATCTTCACGGCTACTGAAAAGAGTATCATAAACATTAATAAACCCTATGGTATCAAGGATAGATTTTCTGAAAGTTGTATCTTCAGGGTCAGGTATCATTTTGACAACAGCCAATTGACCTGTTTTAACAAAATCGATAAGGGTATCAAAAGAAGCAGTATATCGCTTATTAACAGTACGATAAGCTCCTTCTGCAGCTCTAATGTCTTTTAAACGTTGAATAGTATTTTCGTATCTGAAATCCTTTTCCTGTTGAAATTTTACAGGTTCCATGATGCTGCGTACTATTAAAACTGCAAGGACAATAATCACCAAGAATAAGGCAATTTGAAGAATAACTTTTTTCATATTAATTTGAATTAATTATACCAATATTACGAAATGCAAATGTAAAACTTTTTTAGCAAACAAAAGCAAATAGGTAAAAATTTTTTTATAAATATTGAACTTGGTCAATACTTACAAAATCAGGGGGTACAGATTTACAATTTATGCAATACATAGAAATTCCATTAGTAAGTATAAGGTAGTTGGCATGTAACGACAAATTATAATCTATAATTTGGTTCAAAGTTTTTTCATCTATATTCACTGATGGAGCTTTACATTCTACTATTATTGAGACTTCACCCTGTGGAGAAAACGCCACAATATCAGGGCGTCTTGATAAATTATTGACTTTAATTTGTTTTTCTACGCCCATTAAAGAAAAAGGGACATTAAGTTTAGAGTTAAGCATAAGGATAGTACATTGGCGTACAAATTCTTCGGAAGTATAGGCAATAAAAATTTTTCTCACAGGGTCAAAAATTTCTTTTTTACCATTTACTATTCTGATTTTAGGAATGTCCATTGGATGTAAAGTTAGTGGTTCATTGCGGCGAGTCCGCCTAATGAAGTTTCTTTATACAAAGACGGCAGGTCATGTCCTGTTGCTTTCATCACCTTAACAGCTTTATCGAAGCTGATAAGATGTTTACCGTCTGTCAATATAGAATAGAAAGCGGCATCTATAGAGCGAACGGCGGCGAACGCATTTCTCTCGATGCACGGCACTTGTACTAATCCGCATACAGGGTCGCAAGTAAGCCCAAGATGATGTTCTAACCCCATTTCGGCAGCGTACTCTATTTGATAAGCCGAACCACCAAGCAGTTGGCTGACTGCGCCGGCAGCCATAGCACAAGCAGAACCAACTTCACCCTGACAGCCAACCTCCGCTCCACTTATCGAAGCATTAAACTTAATCAAATTACCTATTAAACCGGCTGTGGCAAGAGCATGAAGTATTTTTTTCTCATGAAACTCATAGTTTTCATTACATGTAAACAAAGCCGCCGGCAATACGCCGCACGAACCACAAGTAGGAGCCGTAACAATAACATGCCCACTTGCATTTTCTTCGGCAACAGCAAAGGCATAAGCCATTGTAATATAACGTCTTCTCACAAATTGATTCATGCCTTGCAAACGGCTGAAAACCGACGAAGCTCTTCGCGGAAGATGCAAAACCCCAGGTAAGGTACTCTCATGTTCAAGTCCATCTCTTATGGAATTTTTCATTACTACCCAAACATCATGTAAATAATCCCAAACATCATTCCCTTCACACTCATCAACATATTCCCACAATTTTCTGGTTTTAATATATTCAAGAATGTCATTCATTGTATTCAAACTATAAATCTCCTCTGTCTCCAACATTTTACCATCAGATGAAATATCGCCACCACCTATGCTAAAATATTTTTTGGTTTTTACAACGTCATTGTTACTGTTATATGCAAAAAATTCCATCGCATTAGGATGCTCAGGTAAGAAAATTTGAGGTTGCCACTCAATAGTTGTCCTATCTGTAGGAAAAATCTTCAACAACGCAACGTCTGTCAAGTGCCCTTTGCCGGTAGCCGCCAAACTACCGTATAAAATTATTTTAAAGCTCAAATTATCAGGTAGTTGCAACAAAAAATCTTTTGCTGCACGTGAAGGTCCCATCGTATGAGAACTCGAAGGTCCTCTGCCTATTTTATATATCTTTTTTATTGAATCCATACTTTTAAAGAAAAAAAATTAAAACAAATTGATTTTGCGAATTTATATATATCTTTGCAAAATGATTTCATAAAAAAACTTAACATGAAGAAAATTAGTTTATTATTAGCAGTACTTATCATTGTACTTGCTTCTTGCAACAACAAAAAAGTTGAAAAACAAACAGAAAACACAGAATGTAAAGACAAACAAGAATGCCAAATGACTCCTGAAGAAAAAGCTGCAATGGAGGAATTTCGTGCAAAATGGGACAATTGGGTTAACTTAGAAGAAGCCGAAAAAACTGCTTTAATCGCTCAAGCCAAAGAAAATATCGCAAAATGCGAAGCTAAAATGGCTGAAATGGAAGCTAAAGAAGGCGAAGGATGCTGCAAAGCTAAAGAAGGCGAAGGATGCTGCAAAGCTAAAGAAGGCGAAGGCTGTAAAAGCAAAGAAGGCGAAGGCTGTAAAGGCAAAGAAGGCGAAGGCTGTAAAAGCAAAGAAGGCGAAGGCTGTAAAGGCAAAGAAGGCGAATGTTGCAAAAACAAACATCCTGAATTAACACCTGAACAAAAAGCTGAATTTGAAGCCAAGAAAGCTGAATTTGAAGCCAAATGGGCACAAATCGACAGTCTTTCTATAGAAGAACAAAAAGCTCTCATCGATGCAAAAATGGAATGTATGAAACACAGATGTCATGGTGACAAATGCGCACCGGCTTCCGGTGACAGTTGCAAAAAAGATTGCGACAAATCATGCGATAAAAAATGTGACAAATAACAATTCTCATTTTATTGATGTATAAAAAAAGCTGCCTTAGAGCAGCTTTTTTTATACACAAACAAATCGGTTGTCTTGAAAAAACGACATCAAAAGTGCAACTATATCACTTGTACTTTCTTTCTTTTCAAAAAGAGGAATAATCTTCTCTATATATTGATAAAAAAATGAATCCGCTAAAAATCCACTTTTTGCGCCATCGCTCAATATATTAAACATATTTAATATATAGATAATCAAACCGGCAACAACAACAAATTTCAACGCACCGAACACAGCTCCAAACACTTTATTAACTCCGCCGAGTGCTATCGTTTCAGCTACTTTATGCAACAATCTGCCTAACAGTTCAATTAACAAGGCAACAACAATAAACACTACAACAAAAGCAATGATTTTTACTATTTGAGGCGATATTGCTTTAGAAGATTCTGCAAGTCCGGGAAATTGGATAAAGCAATAGTTCATAATAATAGTAGAAAACTTTAAAGCAATCCAAATTCCAAGTATCAAACCAACTAAATTTGCCAATTCTTTGATAAGACCTTTTCTAAAGCCTTCTATAAAACCTAATACAATAAAAACGAGGATAACGACATCAAACCAATTCATAATAAAAATTTTTGCTAAGTTATATATTTTTTTCTAATAATAACGTTTTAAACAAGATAATGATTTTATTATGAAGAGAAAAAACGTCACCGTATTGTTAATTATTTGTTTATCAATACTTTTATGCTCGTGTGCCACAAATAAGGGATACAAAAAGCCAAAAAAAAAGAAAAATTGTGATTGCCCATCTTTTTCTGAAATGCAAAATATTAATTTAGACAAATCATTGCAAACAGCAGAAAGGGAAGCGAACACAAATCCGCTTCCCTTTCTAACAATATGATTTTCAGTTGTTTTTATAATTTAATCAAACTACCGGAACCTTTAATCACAACATCGTCAACATTTGCTTTGCCTGTATAATAAACATTGCCGGAACCTAATATAGTGCCACTCAATTTATCTTTCACATTAACATACAAATCCCCTGAATTATCAGAGCTAAAAGTACAAGTTTGCACTTCTAAATCAATTGCATTAATACTACCTGAGCTATTTATAACGAGTACAGCATCTTCGGCTGTACCACTAAATGTACAATCAGCAGCGGTTGTTGATTTAACTTTTAAAGATTCAACTTTTATAGTATTAATATAGCCTTTAGCTGAAACAGATAAATTTATATCCAAAGTATTGCAATTTATAGTATCAATTTCTAAGACACCACTATTTGCAGCTATAATCTTAAAATCTGTAATAGTAGAATTCTTTACCACTGCTCTTGCTTTATCCTTAACATATAAAACCACAGACTCGTTAGCATAATTATAAATATTCAGTCGACTTACATCATTTAAAACCACTTCAGGTTCATTCGGAGCGTAAACATTGACCAATAAAGGCTTTTCAAAAACCAACTCATAATAATCTTTGTCTTTAATAGTTAGAACATTGTCATTGACTTCAGTAACGATATAAGGCACTAAACTTGATTCTGCGGTAATATCCAAATAATATTTATCTTGGAACCAATTCAAGCTCGTTATATAATTATCATAGACATACATTTTATCAAAATTAATAAGGTATAGTGTTTGAGTAACTAATTCGCCATCGCCATTAACTTTTGTAATTTGCGGTTCATCAGGGTCACAAGAAGCCAATATGACGGGCAGAAATATAAGTACCGCTAATAATTTATTTGTTTTCATATTTATAGGTTTTAAATTGCTATAAGTCAAAAAAAAGGGGAGAATTTTCATCTCCCCTTAATTATTAATTATTTATGATGATTACTTTTTAACAACCACACGATTGTTCAATTTAGCACCACCCATAGTAGTTACTTCGAAGAAGTAAACTCCGGAAGCAAAACCGGAAACTGTTATATTAACAGAAGTTTGACCTTCATAATCAATAACTTCAATTAATTGACCATTTGTATTGTAAACAGTAACTTTGTCAATCTCAACGCCTTCAATTTGTACATAGCTATTAGCCGGGTTCGGGTAAATTGACAAGTTTGCAGCTTCAATTTCATCAATACTTGCAACTACAGGTATTGAATAAGTAGTAGCATCTGATTCACCGGCTTCAGTTGCAGCACAAACTGTAGTAACAGAATATGTATAGTAACCGGAAGCTAATGTTTCTGTATCAACATAATATTCTTCGGCAATATTTTCAGCGATTAAGATACCTTGTCTGTAAACGTTGTAAACAGGGTCGATAAGGTTAGCAGGAGCTGTCCATTCTAATGCTATTTGGTTAGTACCTATTACAGTTGCTGTTAAGCCTGTAGGAGCCATACAGAATTGTGGATTAACATTGTCTATACAAGTAGCTGTTGATTCTACATTATTAGCACCATAGAGAGCTTTAATACAATATGTATAATCTATACCAATTGGAGGATAATCTACATATTGTTCTTCGGCAGCAGCTACAGAAGTAATAAGTTCATCATTACGATAAATTGCATAACCGCTAAGGTCATTATAGATGTCGCTTGGTTTTTCCCAAGAGAGTTCTACAGCTTCTAAGTTTACATTAGCTTCGAATACTGTAACAGCATTTACGATGATGTTATTAACAGTAATATTGCTGATTTCGGATTCAACGCCTGCATACAGTGCAGAGACACCAAATTCGTAAGAATTTGTTTCAGCAGCAAATTTATAGATATAAGATTCATCACCAACTATTACAGCTGGTTCATTACCTGCATATACTTTGTAAGCATCAGCGCGGTCATTACCTGTCCAAGCCAACTCTACTGTCAGGTTATCTGCACCTTCTTTGTATAAATTGGTAACAGGAGGATACATGTTGTTGTATTCGAGGACGACACCGTCACATACGGATTCTGACATAACACCTGCTTCGTAGTAAGCTTTAACGCAGTATAACATTGTACCAGGAACACCAGGAACATCTGTAGTTGAAGTTACAGTATTATCAAGTATGCTGATTAATTCATCATTACGGAATAATACATAGCTGACTAAGTTAGTTTCATCTTCAGGAGCTGTCCATTCAATATCAACAGTATTATTGTCTGATTGGAGTTCTGCATCTACAGAAGCAACTTCAGCAACATCAACAACTGCGAAAGTAGAAAGTTTTTCTGATTCACAACCGGAAGCGTAAACTGCGGCTACATCAAATTGATAAGAACCTTCTTCAGGAACGGTAAGAGCGAAGAAGTTTTCAGGTATTTGTGCAACAAAGTCGCCGGCAATGTAAAGGCTATAGCCTATAGCATCTTCTGCTTCATTCCATTCGAGTTCTATATAATTGTTATAAGCCATTGCGGTTAAACCGGTAACAGCAGGTAATACGATACGTACATCTCCGACACATGCGATAGGATTATTGCAATTTGTAACATCAGCATAATTTACTAAGATACAGTATTCATAAATACCTTCAGGCAAACTATAGTCTACAAACATATTTGTTGTAATTTCAGCAACGAAATCATCATTTCTGTAGACAGTATAAGATTCGATTTCGTTATCATAAATTACTGATGGAGCATTCCATGTAAGAGTTACATTGCAATTATCTACTGTATAAGCGAGATTTTCGACAGGATTGCAGGAGCTGTTATTTT
>JALNXP010000066.1 GCA_023230285.1 Bacteroidales bacterium
TATATTAACTCCTGATTTCCCTTTAAGAAAAGTACTGAGCCTCGACATCATAGCTGCCTTAACATATACATCTTCAAAAGGTTCTCCGGCTCCTGTGCTATGACTTCTGATGATATTATACTGTAAAGCCTTTAAATCGGCATCATTAACATGATATTGTGCCATAGGACCAAAACCGGTGTTAATACCATATATAACTTTCTCCCTTGCAAAAGACTCCAAAAAAAAGAAACTGTTATTCACTCTCTCTATGTCGTCTTGCGATAATTCAAAACATTTATTCTCAAATAAAACGTCTTCTATCTCTCTTAAAATCATTCGTTTGTAAATTTATACTTATATATATTTTTAATAAAAAATCAATTTACAAAGTTATATATTTTTATTGATTTTTGATGATTTTACCATAGAAAAAATTGGGTAGATTCAAGTACGCGTAGATTCATTAGCATTGCGAAAGTACAATAAAGAGTCGAGAAATAATAAAGAATTTATTTTTTTGTCATAATTACAATATATTCGTTACTCATTGTATCTACTTTTGCGCCATGTTTATTGGTAGGACTTGTTTTAGACGGCATACGTTTATTTGGTATTCGGCGAACAATAGTTTTTTCATGATTAAAACCTTGTTTTTCAAACATTTCAGCTGTAAAATAATCCAGCGGAATTTGAACACCTTTCACATTACGATTTCCTACGACATAACAAATACATCCACCACTTCGTATAGTTGGAGCTATGTTTTTGATAGAATTGTAGTAATCATTCAGAAAGGCTACCACTTCCGAATATCGCTTACAGTCAGCTTGTTCTATTTTTTGCAACTCGTTTTTTATAGTTTTGGTTTCAAAAATTGCTTTTTTTTGCTTTTTTCCACCCATTAGAAGATTGTCTAAATTTTTCGCATTTGGCAAATTAAACCACTCGTTTGCCCAACGAGAAAATTGTCCGTAAGCGACTGTTGTATGGCTATCGCCGTAAGGTGGTGAAGTAACAATCATATCAAAGGAACGGAATCATTTTATTTTCATAAAGCAGATATTTATGAAAAACCCACTTTGCGTAAATTTCTAAATTTATTAGATAAAGACTTGATTATGTTCGATATTCGTATTGGCTCATATCAATCCGGGAGAAATTTCGGAAAAGCACACGACCACGGTAGCGGATTTAGAATTTTGGAAAAGAATCTAAACAAGCTATATTCTGAACACGAAAAAGTAGAGTAAACACACAATAATCTCCATCTTTTTTAACACACATCAGCCAAGGCGGGTCCGCATTGTTGCTTCGCAACAATTTTGTGTTTGCCTTATCAGCTTATAAATCCTTTAACATGACCCCGAAGGGGGCACATATTTATAGACAGAAATTATTACACCCGTAATTTTACAGCATCTAACAAAGTATCTATTTTAAAATCGAAAACACTGCGCATTTCACCCGCCATACAAAAACCGCATTTGTCACACATTCCCATTGTTTTACCAACACATTCATTTAACAGTGTGCCATCGGGCAATATGTAATTTGTAACCCAACACTGACGCTCAAAATTATTATGCTTCATAAACTCCAAACCCGAAACAGAGTTCATAATAGGATATTTAGCCTTTTTCATCGATATCAACAAGTCGATAATTTCCACACGCTTATCCAAGTCAAGAAACAAAGACTCAGTACCTTTATACGGCGTATGAAAATTCAAAGAAATCAATTTAATTGCCGGATTGTCTTTTGCATAATTCACTGTATCTCTGACGTTTGTATAATTCAAACTGTTGATAGTCATATTCACGTTAAGATTTTTATGATGACTTTCGGCTATGTTTTTTTCGAGCTTTTTAAAAGCTCCCGCTCCGCGTATTTCATCATGAAATTTCTCCGTTCCATCTAAACTGACCCAGATAGAATCTGCCAAACTACCGGCAAAAGAACCTTGCGCATTAGTGGTTATAGTCGTGGAAAAAAAGCCGATTTCTTTCGCAAGACGTATCAAGTCGTTGACAGTCTTATCTCCATCACGCCAAATTGTAGGCTCACCACCTTCAAAATCAATAAAACGCGATCCTAATTCATAAGAATAACGCAACTCGTCTTCCACTTGATTATACGATTTAACTATCGGATTATCAATATTATAAACACCACAATGTCTACATCGCAAATTACATTTATCTGTGATAAACAACACTGTTTGTAATGGTTTTTGTCTTGCGAACAGTCTTACATCAACAAACCATCCGCCAAGATACATCATTTCCAATATTTTATTCATATCAATCAAGTAATAAAGATACAACAATAAGTACAAAAGAGAAAGCCATCAACAAATTTCTGGCTAAGAACCATCTTATCATAAACCAATCTATTCCGGCGAGTTTTATCTGCTCCCATTTTTCCATTGGCAGCATCCAGAACTTAGGCTTGACAGCAGTAATTTTACCTTTAACAAATTGACACATCAGATAAAACAGATAACAAGCAAGCGGCAATGCTAAAAACACTAATAGATACCACAGGCTTAAGCCGGCAAAAATTACAGCTGCTGCTACAACCAAAAATGGAAACAAGATAAAGCAGAAAGAAAAAGCCAACATCGCTTTTTTATTATTAAGCAAGACGGCGAGTGTCACCTTCCCAACTTGCTTATCAGGTTCAAAGTCCATGATAGAATGAGTAAACAGCACGTTAGCCACAAGCAGCCCGAGTGCTATTGAAAATGTCCATATTTCGTTGGAAAAACATCCGCAGGCAGAGTAATAAACGCCTATCATATTTAAAACACCAAACTCTATAGCCACTATTATTTCGCCCAAACCTCGATAAGCAAGTTTCAGCGGAGAGCCGGAGTAAGAATATCCTAATACGCCGGCAATCAAGGCAATATAAACAACAGGCATTCCTCTTTTCAAAAATATCACCACACCTAAAGCAACGGCGATAAGACAAAAGACGGCGGCTACACTTAGCAGTTGTCTCATAGTAGCCTTTCCGGAGGTAAGATATTCACATTTTGCAATTCTTGCGCGCATGCCGGCAGCAGCCATGTTATTACGAATTTCTACACCCTTGTTTTTGTAGTCGAAATAATCATCTAACAAATTACATCCAAGATGTGCACACACTACGCCGACAATCGCAAGGACAGCATACAGCCACGAAAATGAAGGAGACTTACAGGCAAGACATAAAGCGACAACAGCAGGTAACAAACTCTGAGGCAGAGCATTATATCGAGCGTTGTTTAACCAGAAAAGGATTTTCATCAAAAAAAAATAATTAGCTGCAAAGTTAAATTATTTTTTTCAATTACACACGGAGTAAATTCAACTAAGAAATGTAATTTAATTCATGATAGAATTATCCAAATTGTACTACATTTGCAGATTAAAAGTAAAATTAAACATGTTGCTAATTTTTGCAAATGCCAAATCAACGACAAAAGAATAATAACAAATTAAATATATATCATGAAAATCAAGATTTTATCAATACTTATAGGATTAAGCTCTATACTTATGATGTCTTCGTGCAACACCGGCACAAGCGGCGGCAGCAGATTATCAGGTTCTACAGGCAGCACTTACGAATTACTTGTCGTAACCTCTCCGACAATATGGGAAGGCGAAGTTGGTGAGACTGTACAAAATTTCTTTCATCAAGATGACACAACTTTGCTGATGGTAGAGCCACTGTACACAACACCGCAAATAAGCATGAAGCAGTTTGAAGAAAACATTATGTTTCAGTATTTTAAGAATATTCTTTTCATAGATATTGACCCGACAAGGGAAGCGAGCATAGAAACTCGCGATACAATTTGGGCGCGACCACAGAGAATATTTAAGATTGTCGCCCCTGATAACGCTTCTTTTGATGTAATATTTGACGAATACAAAGATTATATGTTAGAAAGATACATTGAAAACGAAAGAGAGAAGTTAAATGTTTATTTTCAGACGGCATTGAACAAGAAGGTAATGCAACGTGTTTATGAAAAATTCGGCTGCAATATGAACATCACAACAGGCTTTTACATTGCCAAAGACTTAGACGACTTTATGTGGCTCAGGAGCGAGACCTCTAAAACCAGCACCAACATAATGATTTATAGTGAAGATTATGTCAAAGAATCACAGTTAAATCCGAACTACATAGTTCTAAAAAGGAACATCATCACTAAAGAAAACATTCCTGCGAGTTTGCCTGATTCGTATGCTAAGATTTCGGATTATCATCCGGTAAGTTCAAAAGTTGTAGACCTCAATGGCTTGTACGGCATCGAAACACGCGGCGCATGGGATTGTTCCGGCGATTTTATGGGCGGCACATTTTTAAATTATACCCTGATAGATGAGAAAAATAATAAAGTATTAACTGTTGACGGATTTATTTATGCACCGAGCAGAGAAAAACGTGTGTTTATGATGCAACTCGAAGCACTATTCTGGTCTTTGCATGTCGACAAAATGAAAAATGACAAAAAATAAAGACAAAAAAAAGGAGCTGTTGCAAGCAACAGCTCTCCAAAATCAATTATTACAACACACACTTAATGTTCTATCAAATTAATCTTCAAGGCAGATTAAACCTTTTTGCTCTGCATCTTTAAGAACTGCTGAAATACCTTTCTTATCAATAGTTCTCATTGCAGATGTCGAAACTTTTAAATATACCCAACAATCTTCTTCGGGAATATAAAACTTCTTAGTCTGAAGATTCGGATAAAATCTTCTTCTTGTTTTAGCGTTGGAGTGAGAAACATTATTTCCCGACATCATTCTCTTTCCTGTAAGTTGACAAATACGTGACATTTCTTCTTATATTTTAAATGTTTTTTTCTACTAATTAAGACGGTGCAAAGGTCGCATTTTTTTTTGAATAAACAATATTTTTTCGATAATTTTTTTACAAACTAAACATCATTGACTATCAGACAATTACGCCAACCATCATCTTTTATTCACAAATTCCAAACAGTTAAAACGCTCAAAAACGACTCAAAAAAAATCTCAAGAATTTAATTAATATCCAATAATCCGTCCGGCAAGTCAAAAACAACAGATTTGTCATCAAAATTGACACTACATATAAGGTCTTCATGAAAAGGTATCATAAATTCCGCTTTCCCATCATATACAATTAACAATGTTTGTTGTTTCGTTTCAACTATATCATTGACAACAGCAGAAAATTTGTTTTTTTCGCAAGATACCTTCCAGCCTTTCAAATCGAAGTCGGATATTTTCTGCAAATCTTCAGGTATCAAATTTTTAGGAAGATACACGTCTTTATTCAGATAAAAGTCGAAATTTGCGCCTTCGTATGGAATTTCAAAATGCACTCTCAATTCCTCCGGTGGCTTTTCAAAATATTCTGAAGGAAAAATCGGTAGTAAATCACCACTGCCGAGGTCTAAAAAAAGTGTGTCTTCTACAATAGAGAAAACATCAAAATTGACTGTAAGCCCGAGTATTAAATCATTATTCTTACCGAATTTACGTTTAAAAGAGCCTATCTTTATATAATCGTTACGATTTATCATAGTAAGAAGCATAAAATTGGCTGACAAAGTTAACATAAAATTTTAATTTTGCATTTAAAACAAGACAAAAATGTTCGACAAAATTTACTCTTGAGTGGAAAATCGCAAATAAACGTCTTTACATTCAACTGAAATATCACATTGCTCTATCAAAATTCTTGACACATCTACCCCATTATCAATTAAATAATTCTTAATCTCTACAGCATATAATGGTTTTCCTACTATAGTAATTATAAGCTCCGGCTTATCGGTCAACAGCAGCAACAAACGTAACAGTTCACCCTTGGACTTATCTTCATTAAAATGATTTGTTTCTTTAACAAATGATATGTTTTTAAGCAGCACCAAAGAGTCGGGCGCATATTTATCTAACTGAAAATCAAATTTATGCGACATAAAGACAGACGTTCCCGGAATAATCATTTCATCCGGACAGAAAAAATATTCATCATTATGTAAAACAAAGCCGTAACTTCGTCCTGAAGGTAAAGATATAGAAAATTTTCCTGATTTAGGATGTGTCTCAAAAGATGCAATAATCTGCAAAGTCGAATTACAAACAACATCAATTTTCAGAGTTAAAGGCGTTTTGGCATCAGCATCAAGAAATTTACCGCTAACAGTATTCATAACGTAAGAATTGATTTCGATAAAATCTTGGCAGCCAAAAGCAAAGTAATCGTCAGCAGGTGGTAATGTTAACAACGGCAAATCCGAATTTTCTTCAAGAAACAAACTCTCAACATTAATCAGCTCAACCGAAAACAATTTAGTTTCGGCAGCCATCGTCTGCCTTTTCAACAAAAAATAATCATTACGCAAAAAATATCTAATATAAGTCTCGTTACTTGATGAATTAAGTGGATATCCTATGTTCTCTATCTTTGTCCAACCGTCATTTTCAAATTTAGATTTAAAAACATCGTAACCACCTATAGAACACTCATTGTCAGAACATACGTACATAAAATTGTCGAACAAAGAAAAAGACAAAGAGATTTCGTTATACGGAGAATTTATATTAGAGCCGAGATTACGACAATTTTCGCAATATATTTGTTCTTCAGGACTTATACTAATGACATCTGCCGCATAAATATCTTTACCGCCAAACCCGCCACTACGATCACTGACAAAATAAATTTTTTTCATGTCTCTTGAAAAACAGGCAAAAGATTCTTCATATTTAGAATTAATACACCCTTTTATTTTTTTCAGATTAGCCCAATTTCCATGCTCGTCTTTAACGGAGAAAAAAATATTTCCCTTTCTGCAAACAAGTAAAACATTATTCTGAGAAACATCAGTTACAACGTCACCTGACTTTAGAATTTCGGTTGGCATGATAAAATTTCTAACTCCGAAATTATTCATTATGTCACTAAGTGAGTCATTAGCCGTTTTTATTGCACAACGCAAGGAATTTGTGAGTAATTTTTCGCCGGCAGTACATTGAGCTTTATATTTATTTACGACAGTATCATACAAATCAAAAAATTTGTTATCTGTTAATTTATTATAAAACAGCAAGGCAGAATCTAACTCATAATCAATTTGATAAGAACGGGCAAGTAAAAAAATATTATCATAAAGTTGTTCAGCAGAAGTAGTTAAAGAATCGTGTAAATAAAAAGCCGAATAAAGAAACCTTTTTGCAGAATTATCGCCAAGATAAAATTTGCATTTACCTATTTTATAATTCAGAGAAGCATTTTCTTGAACAACAGAATAAACTGTATTATAGTAATTTAAAGCTGTTTCGTAGTCAGGATTTTTAGCAGCCGTCAATTTATCCGCTTTGCGTATTGATGTCCGTACTATTTTCAGCTGCTTTTTGTCAATAGTCTGACTATCAGCAATTTCATTACTTTGTCCGCACAAAGTAAAAGTTGATACCAAAAACGTTAAAATAACAAATAAACGTTGCATCTAATCACAAGTTTTCAATAATTCATCAGATTCTTTAATTCCCAACAAAGACGCTCGTTGCCAGTCTTCACAAGCAGCCTCATTTTTTCTCATACGCTCCATTACATTTCCACGATTAATATAAGCAACTCCATCATCAGGAAACAAATTAATCAATTTATCGAAGTCATTTTGAGCTTCAAGATATTTTTCCACTTTAAAGAAAGCTACACCACGATTATTAAGCAAATACTTGTTGTCAGCATCAAATTCAAGTCCTTTGGAAAACGCTTCTATAGCGCGAGGATAATTTTTAAGATTATAAGCAACCATACCTCTATTCAAATAAGCATCAACATAAGTAGAGTCTATTTCTAAAGCCTTTTCAAAATTTCTGACAGCCTCTCTGTTTTTGTCAAGTTTCGAGTAGCAATATCCTATGTTATTGTAAGACTGTTTGTTATTTGGAATTTTTTCATTATAGTCAGAATAAAACCGTATGGCATCTTCATAATTATTCAATTTTTGATAAGCGCAAGCCAAATTAAACAGATATTCTTCTTTATAATTTATTTTCAGTGCTTTAACAAAATTTTGAGCCGCCAATTCGTAAGATTTACAGTCGAAGTATATCTTTCCCGAATAGAAATAAGCTCCATCAGCGTCGGGATTTTTCTCGACAGCCAACTTATAGCAATACAAGGCAGAATCTGTCTCTTGCAAATTATCAAAAGCTCTTCCTTTTAAAAAATAATTTACTCCTTCATCATTAGTTTGCAGAAACACATCAATATTTTTGACAGCCGCATTGAAATCACCTTTTACATAATAAGCCACAGCAAGATTATAGTAAGATTTTGTCAAATCCTCTTTCAGCGACACAGCTTTTTCCAAATAAAACACGGCAGAATCCAACTCATCAACTTTGAGGAAAGCCACACCTTTATTATAACTTTCAAAAGCAAGAATGTCATTTTGAGTATAACCCGATAAACACAGAAAAAGCAAAAACAAGCAAGCAAATATTCTGCAAACTTTAGACATAAAAGACTACAAATTTACTATTTTAATTTTTTTGTTGGAATTTTTAGCATTTACAACTACAAAATAAACGCCCTTAGCTTTATCACTCAAGTCAATATTGGCGATTTCAGAGCTATATGTATTGGTTTTCAATAGTTTACCAACTAAATCAAATACTGAAACGGTATATTGTTCTCCGGAATTTCCGGCAACTTTCACATTAAACGAACCGTTAGATGGATTCGGATAAACTACCACATTCCCATTATCTTCATCTTCAAAGTCGTCAATTCCGACAAATGCTTCAAAATGAATATCATCTATAAATAAATTATTACCGGTAATTTTTACCGATTCAAATCTTATCAAAGCTGATTGAGAGCCTTTATAATATGACAAGTCGACAACATTACATGGAGCTTGAGTGCCGCACCATTCATCGTTACTTGAAGGAATAAAGTTAGTGTACAGATGTTCTCTTGTTGCGAAACTATAAGAGCCGTCTTCAAAATAAGTAGCAAGTCTATCCCACGTATTACCGCAATCTACAGAAATGCTTATGCACAATGAGTCCGAGTAGCTATTTCTTCCCAAGCAAAAAGCATGTCTAAACGACATCATATAGTTGTCATCAAGATTCAGTAATGGGAGAGTAAAATAATCTCTTTCAGTGATATGAGTATATTTGAACAGATTAATATAAGCAGCGCCATCGCCGTCAATGTCAATGAGTTCCCATGTTTTATCTCCATCAGGATTGTCCACTATTACGCCAAGTTCTTCAAAATTAGAAGCATCATTAAAGTCGAGTACAAAAGTTATAGGACTTAATCCGACAGTAGTTAAATAATTTTCTTTGGTAACAGCAGAAATTCCGTTGCTATTGCTTACATTAAGTGTAACGGTGTATTCATCGGGTTGAGTAAGCCGAATAATTGGATTTTGAGACGAAGCCGAATAACCTTCAGCAAACTCAAAAGTATTTGGTTGAACAGACCATTCCCAAGCGTTAGGGCATATAGAGCTGTTATCAAACAACTGAATTTCTGCACCTATGCAGACAGATGTAGAGAACACATAAAAATCTGCCTGAGGAGCCAAGTTATTACTAACATTGATAAAGCCCTCTTTAACTTCGGTGTTAGAGCCATGAGTATTAGTAACAGTAAGTTTCACTGTTTTCAATCCGGGTTGAGAAAAAACGACTCCGGCAGGATTTTGTTCTGTGGAAGTAGCCGGCACGCCGTCTTCGAACTCCCAAAACCACTCGTCTACGACATAGAAAGATGTTGCGGTAAAGTCGACTTCGCAATTTGTGGTTACCACTTCTTGAGAAGCAGTAAAATCAGCTTCAGGAGCAGTATTTAGGACTACTTCAAATGATATTGTCGGACCGCCGGCTTCGCCCACATTACGGATATAAATACCTCCCGGCTGGTTGTTTATCAAAAAGCAAGGCGGATCAGTAGTGTCATTAAACTCTGTCCTTCCGGAATTCATCGAAAAATAAGCGTTGTCGACATCTCCATTAGTGGTAGTATTTACTCCGCCCGGTCTGAATACATACAATTCGTCTGGTGGACCGTCTGCATTGCCGTTTACTGATGGAAACACACGGTATATCAGCAATCCTTCGCCCGGCAACTTGCTATCGAAAGTATGAAGTTTATTTCTATATTCGAGCAAGAAAAACTCACCATTTGAATTAGGAGAGGCAATTTTATAAAAACAATTCTCTTGACTCCACGGCGTATGTAAGGTATAAACACCGCCTTCGGTGATTTCAGGAATGCTATTCAACCAACCACCGTATTTATATTTCATATAAGCAGCCATTGTTTGAGCCGGATTAGTATTTCCGGACATCACATCCCAAGAGCCGATAGGAGTTATGGTATTATCACTATATCTATACAAATCAGGCGAGCCAAGCGAGTGAAACATCTCGTGACACAGCACGCTGGCTTC